>NZ_JBHYYB010000005.1:0-27630 GCF_042752535.1 Kitasatospora sp. NPDC059327
GGCTCCCAGTAGACGACTGGGTTGATAGGCCGGATATGGAAGCCCTGTAAGGGGTGGAGTTGACCGGTACTAATAGGCCGAGGGCTTGTCCTCAGTTGCTCGCGTCCACTGTGTTGTTCTGAAACAACGACCCCATGCCCTGGCCAGGGTGTGGTGCGGTTGACAGTTTCATAGTGTTTCGGTGGTCATAGCGTGAGGGAAACGCCCGGTTACATTCCGAACCCGGAAGCTAAGCCTCACAGCGCCGATGGTACTGCAGGGGGGACCCTGTGGGAGAGTAGGACGCCGCCGAACAATCATTCCAAAGAACCCCCCGATCCATACGGATCGGGGGGTTCTTTGCGTTGTTCCGCCGGCTTATCGCCAGCGCCAGCAGACCGTGTAGTCGAGGTGCGGGTAGTCGGGGACCTGATAGGTCGTCCAGCCGTACTGTCCGCAGAAGGAAGCGGCGTTGTAGGTACTGGTGCGTCCGGCGACGACGATGTTGGCGGCCGAGCAGCTGCTGACGTTGGAGAAGACCGGGCGGGTCTCGCTGCCGGACTTGAGGAGGCAGGCGCCGGTCTTGGCGTAGCCGATGGCGTCCGGGTAGGTGTAGGAGAGGCAGAGCAGGACGTCCAGGGTGGAGTTGCCGGGGACGGTGAACGCCTTCGACAGGTTGTAGTTCGGCCAGGAGTCGCACTTCGCGTAGTCGGTGGTCCCGCGGTAGCTGGCCAGGACGGTGAAGGCCCCGCGTTGGCAGGAGGTCTTTCCCCAGGGGCCGGTGGAGTTGGGGCCGTAGACGCAGTCGCCCTGGTCGGAGTGGAAGGCGTCGCCGCCCGGGCTCAGATAGCTGAGGCAGAGCACGAGGTTGTGGTTCCGGGACGACACGCTCTCGTCGTAGTCGGTGATGTTCTTGCAACTGTCCAGATTGGTGGTGCCGTTGAAGATCCGCAGCACCTTGAACGCGCCCGCGGTGCAGGCGGTCGGCGAGAGCTTGGCGACTTCGCTCGTGCCGTTGTCGTAGAAGCAGGACCCGACCTGCGCGCTCTCGTACATGTCGGGAGTGGTCGGCGTGGGCGTCGGCGTGGGCGTGTACACGGGTGCGGGCGCCGTGTACGGCGGATCGACCGGGGTGCTCTTGGTGGGCTTGGGACTGACGGGCGCGGGGGGCGGGACCGTGCCGTAGGTGGCGGTCGCCGTCGGGACGGCGACGTCCGGGGCCGACCCGGAGTCGTGGCGGGACTGGATGAACACCAACGCCATGACGGCGGCGGCGAGCAGCGCGATCACGCCGATGCCGGCGGCCACGGGGGACTTCGGGGCGGGCGTCGGTACGGCGGTCGGGCCCGCCGGGGTACTCCCCGGACCTCCGGGGCCGCCGCCCGGCCCACCCGGCCCGGGCGGGGTGACCACGCCCGGGCCGGCGGCGGGCGTGCTGGAGGCCGCGACGGCGGCCACCCCGAGGTGCTCCGCCCACAGTCCCGGTGTGGGCCGTCGGGACGGGTCGGGGTCGAGGCCGGCGCGGGCCAGGTCGCCGAGTGCCGCGTTGACCGCGGCCAGCTCGGTGGGGTCGGTGGTGGTCTGGTCACGGGCGAACAGACGGATGGCGAGCAGCGCCAGCTTGTGGACGTCTCCGGCCGGGGTGGCCTTCTCCTCGCCCGCCGGGAGTTGCCAGTCCGGCGTCTCGGCCTGCGGCAGGACGCTGGCACCCCGCAGGCGCATGGCATCACAGTCGATGAGGAAGCACTCGGGCCGGCCGGTTGTGGTGAACAGCAGGTTCTTCGGTGACAGGTCGCCGACGGTGATGCCGATGCGGTGCAGTCGCCCGAGGGTGGCGGCCAGGTCGGCCAGCAGCAGCAGCCGGTCCCGCTCGCTGACGGTCAGGCCGATGCCGGCGACGTACGCGTCGCCGTTGAGCAGGAACTCCAGGTTGGCGAGTCGGCGGGTGGTGGCGGCCGGGTCGCCCAGGCTCCGCAGGTCGAAGTGGAAGCGGTCGGGAGCGGCCCGCATCAGGAAGCCGCTGATGTGCCCCTCGCGTCGGACGAGGGCGGCCGGCCAGGCGGTCTTCTCGCACAGCCACCTGCCCTCGCTCACGCTCAGGTCGCCGAGCAGACCGACCATGGCGGTCAGGGCGCCGGCGTCGAGCACGGGGAGCAGGGCGGGGTCGTACTCCTTGTAGACGACCTCCCAGCCGTCGCCGTCGGCGTCGTTGATCCGTCGGTTGGCCACCCGGTGGACCACGCCCTGACCACCCTGCCCGAGGAGGCGGTCCAGCACCAGGGCGCCGTGGTCGACGGTGGGCGCGGGGGCGGTCACCGCGGGGCTGCCGGGTCGCCGGGCCAGACCGCCAGCAGCGTCCGGTCGTCGTCGAAGGTCTCCCGGGAGAAGTCCAGCACGTGCGCGAGCCAGAGCGGGGGCGGTGGTTGGGCGAGGTGGCGGGCGAAGAGCGCGCCGACCTGGCCGTCGCCGTCGCCGAGCGGATCGCCGAAGCCGTCGGTGCCGACCAGCAGGACCAGGTGGGGCGTCAGCCGCACGGTCGCTTGTTCGAGCCGGTCGGGCACGCTGGGCAGCGGGGTCACCTCGTTGGAGACCAGGAGGGTGTCCGAACCGGTCTTCGAGGGGAAGAGCGGGCGGTAGCGGCCGTGCGGGCGGTCGAGGAGCCAGGCGCCCGAATCCCCGACCCGGCACAGCTGGACGACCGGTCCGTCGGGGTGCGGGCGGACCACACCGGCGACCAGCGTGGTCGCGTACAGGCCGGCGACCTCGGAGGGGCTCGGCGCGGGGGTGTTCAGCCGGCCGCGGGCGAGGCGGTGCAGTCGCTCGGCCGCGTGCCGGGCGACGTCCTGGAGGTCCAGGGCCGCGCCGCTCCAGGAGAGTTGGAGCAGCATCCGCTCCAGCGCGGCCCGGCAGGCCTCGACGGCGCCGAGCTCGGCGTTCGTGGCGCTGGAGACGCCGTCGGCGACGGCGAACACGACGGTGCCGCTGGGCTCGTGCGACACCGCGCGGGCGGCGTCCTGGCGTGGCTTGCGGTAGTAGCGGTGCTGGGCTCCCCGCACCGAGGCGAGTCGCAGGGTGAGAGCGGGGGTGGACCAGCCGTCGCACTCGGTGTCGGGCACGTCGAAGGAGTCCTCGCCGGGCGGGCGCGACTCGAACTCGACTCCGGGCGCACCGACCGCGATCCGCCCCCAGGGCGCGGGTCCGGTCGCGGGCCCGGTCGCGGGGCCGGGCGGCGATGGCGGCGCTGGGGGCGGCGGGGCGTCGTCCCGGCCGTACGGAATCACAGGCCGACCTCGTCGATGGCCATGGTGAACTGGTTCGGCCGGTTGACGACGAGCTGGGGGCTGGCCGAGCTCAGCGCCTGCGTGGAGGCGACCAGGCTCGCGGTGAGCGAGTGGAAGAACTCGGCGATGGCCCGGCCGATGTCGGTGCCCGACTTGGCCACGAAGGCGAACTCCGGCCGGGTCGCCACCTCCAGCATGGTCCGGGCCTGGGCGTCGCCGATCCCGCAGGCGATGATGTTCGGGGAGGTGGGGGTGCGGACCCGGTCGGTCAGGACGGTGTGCGCGTGCCGCCAGGCGTCGCCGTCGGTCGGCTGGCCGTCGCTGAGGAAGAACACCACCGGGCGGTGCACCTTGTACCCCTGGCCGCGCAGCCACTGCACATCGGTCGGGATGCGCTGCAGCAGGTCGTCGAAGACCGCCTGGTACCTGGTCGTGCCCCGGATGACCACCTGGGGCAGGGTGGTCTCGGTGCGCATGTCGGCGACCGCGAGCCGGACCTGCACGTCGTCGGAGAAGCCGAGGACGGCCAGGCGCAGCTTGGCGGCGATCATCGGTTCGGCCCGCAGCCCCTCGCACAGCGAGATCAGACCGTCCGACAGTTCCTGCCGGTAGGGGCCCATCGAGGCCGATTCGTCGGCCAGTACATAGGCGGGCAGCAGAACACCCCTGGTCTCGGCCATGTGCATCCCCCTTCAGGTCGCGTCGGTGACGCGTGGTTGCGATGTCGGTGCGACGGGACGCGCCGACGGCCGTTCCCCGTCCGTCGGCCCGGTGGTGCCGCGATGGTCCTGCGAGGGTCCCCGTCGGGGTCCCGCCGGTGGTCCCACCCGCGGTCTGAGCGGTCTGCGCGGTTCGTGCCGTCCGCTGCCCCGGTGGAGCGGACTGCACGAACGGCGGCGCTATGGCAGCAGTGCCCGGACCGCGTCGTCCAGGCCCTGGATCTCGGTGGCGACCGCGGTGGTGACGGCCAGGCCCTGTCCGGCCCGGGTGAGGTAGGCCAGCACCTGCTCCCAGCGTCGGGTCGGCGCGGTCACCGCCTGCTGGAGGTCCGCCGCCGTGCGCACGGAGGCCGGGTCAGGGCTCTGCCGCAGCTGTTCGGCCAGGGCGAGGACCCGGCGGGCGAGCGCCTCCTCGTCCACCGGCGCCGACGTGGTGTGGACGGTGGCCGAGGAGTTCTCGCCGGCGGCCACCCCCGATCCGGTGATGGTGACGTTGGCGTTGCCGCTGACGTGGAATCCACCGGTGATGCGACGGTCCTCGGTCATCAGCCTTCCCTTCTCCCGCCGGCCGGTGCTCGGCCGGCCCGGTTCATGATCCTGCTGGCGGCTCCGGCGGCCACCGAGGAGTTGACGAAGTTGACGGTGGCGTTGCCGGAGGTGAACACGCCGCCGTTGTAGATCACGCTCTGGCGCTCACGGAGTTCGGAGATGTCCACCTGGTGGGCCGCCAGGAAGTCGGTGAGCGTGTCCAGGACGCGGCGTTCGACGACTTTGGAGTACATCTGGCTGTCGACCTGCTGGAAGTACCGGTGGAACTGGGGGTCGCTCGCCGTCTCCCGAAGGCTCAGCGCGGCACCGTAGTTGAACGCGCCGAGGGCGATCTGCCGGCGCCGGGCGCGTTCCTTGCGCCCTTCGGCCAGCGGGCCGCCCACCATGGCGAGCACCTTGAACGGGGCGGTCAGCAGCCGGAACGGCACGGCGGCGGCGGAGCCGCGCAGCAGGGCCAGCAGCTGCCACCAGGTGGGGCGGTCGAGCAGGTGGTCGACCTGGTGGTAGCGGCGGTGCAGCGGCGGCAGCAGGGAGACGGCGCCCTCGACGAACAGGAGGTCCCGGGCGGGGCTCAGGGAGAAGCGGACCGTGGTGCTGGTCACCAGTTCGGCGTTCCAGCCCGAGACGGTGGTCACCAGGTACGGGCGGGCCCGCCCGGCGCCGTCGTCCCGCAGCCGGTCGAGGACCGCCGGCGCCAGGGCGATCTGGGGCCGGCCCTCGGGACGGGGGAGCAGCAGTGGGCGCAGGACCGGGTCCAGGCCCTGGGCCAGGTCCGCGCCGTTGACGAAGACCCGCTCGGAGATGTCCACCCCGGGCAGTCCGAGGGCGGCGACCGCCCTGATGACCTCGGTGTCCAGCGTCTTGAGGGTGAACGGGAGCACCTGGTCGAAGGACTCGTCGGGCCGGTCCACGGCGACGGTGAAGTTCCAGCTGTTCAGCAGCCGGCCGTAGCCGAGGAAGGGCTCGTAGCCGGAGAAGACCGAGACGTTCCCCTGCTGGTCCTCGGTGGCCAGCAGGCTCAGCAGGTTCTCGTCCTGGGGCCGGGCGCTCGGTGCCTGGGCGGGGTCGAAGGCGTCCCGGCGCAGCTTGGGCCGGAGCACGCTGTAGAAGGCGATGAGCCGTTCGACCAGCACGATGCCCCAGGCGACGGCGAGGAGCGGGAGGGCGAGGGGCGGCAGGGGGATCGGGACGACGGAGTCCGAGGGGTCGGAGAGGGGCTGGTAGCCGAAGGAGGCCAGCAGGGCGATCGCGGTCAGGGCGAGCAGGACCTGGGCGGTGGTCTGCCGGGCGCGCGCGGCGAGCGCGTAGCGCAGGACGCAGACCAGGTCGACACCGGGGGAGGAGGCGATGGCGCGGTGCGTCTCCTTGAGGACGGACTCGATGGCCCGGTTGCCCAGGTCGCTCTCCAGCTGCACGGCCGCGCAGAGGTAGCGGGTGGCGTCCGTGGCCAGGTGCCGGGCCGGCGGCTGGGGGCCGGGCTGGGGCGCCGGTGTCCAGCTGCTCGACGGCGGCGGTGCCGCGGTACCGCCGGGGGCGGGGCCGGCCGGTGCGAAGGTCGGGGCCATCGACGGCATGGGCTTCACGGGCCCCGGCACGAGCGGCCCGGCCGGCAGGGGCGGCCCGGGGGGCCCGGCCGGGCCCGGGGTGTAGCCGCCCGGTCCGGCCCCGCAGGTGGGGCAGCGGGCGGTGGCCGCCGAGCAGGCCGTGCCGCAGACGAAACAGTTCCACATGTCGAATGTGCTCATCTGACCATCGCCGACCTTCGCGCGACAACGACTTCCCCGTGGGCCCGCGCGGACGCGTCGGCCGGGTACGGCGAAGGCGTCGCGCGTGCATGCCCACAGCATGTACCTGCCCGGAACGATCCGGCACCATACGCTTTCGCCGTTACCAAACAAAGACGTGATGTTGTGTCAAAGATGAATGTCCGCAGGCTAGTTGATCATCACTGCAGGGGCTTCGCCGCAGTTCGCGGCTGTCGCGGGTGGCGGGCGCGCGCGGTGGACGGTCATGGCGGCGGCGGCCGGGCGAGGGTGGCGATACGGTGCGGCTCGACCCCTGGACTTAGTAGGACGTCCAACTATATGGTCGTGGACAAGGCCCGCAGTGCAGGGAAGCCGGTGTGAATCCGGCACGGTCCCGCCACTGTGACCGGGGAGTGCGTCGTCGCAGTACCAGCCACTGGCAGCCAGCCGGGAAGGCCGGGCGGCGCGCGGTGATCCGGGAGTCAGGATACCGACTGCGGGTGTTCCGTGTTGTCCACGAGGATGGAGCAAACACGCATGGCACCGGTCTGCGCGCCTCCCGACCCTGGTGATCCTGCGACGGCCGCGGTGTGCCCGTCCCCCTGACGGTGTGCCGCGCCCGGCGGTACCCGTGTGCCCGCACCGGGCCCACGGCGGTGCCGCCGTGCCCCAGTTCCCTCGGATCCACCTGACATCCTGACGAGAGCAGGCTTGTGATGATCCGTGAGCTCAACCACTACATCGGCGGCAAGCACGTCGCCGGCACCTCCGGGGTGTTCGGCGACGTGTACGACCCCAACACCGGTACGGTCCAGGCACGTGTTCCACTGGCGAGCCGGGCCGAGACCGAGGCGGCGATCGCCGACGCCGAACAGGCCCAGGTCGAGTGGGCCGCCTGGAACCCGCAGCGGCGGGCCCGGGTGCTGCTGCGCTTCCTCCAACTGGTCGAGGCCGAGCGCGAGTCGCTGGCCCGGCTGCTCTCCGCCGAACACGGCAAGACCGTCGCCGACGCCCACGGCGACCTCCAGCGCGGGCTGGAGGTGGTGGAGTTCGCCGCCGGTGTCCCGCACCTGCTCAAGGGCGAGTTCACCGACAGCGCCGGTACCGGCATCGACGTGTACTCGCTGCGCCAGCCGCTCGGGGTGGTCGCGGGCATCACCCCGTTCAACTTCCCCGCGATGATTCCGCTGTGGAAGGCGGCGCCCGCGATCGCCTGCGGAAACGCCTTCGTGCTCAAGCCCTCCGAGCGCGACCCGTCGGTGCCGCTGCGGCTCGCCGAGCTGTTCGTCGAGGCGGGCCTGCCGCCGGGGGTGCTGAACGTCGTCAACGGCGGCAAGGAGGCGGTGGACACGCTGCTCGACGATCCGCGGGTGCAGGCGCTGGGGTTCGTCGGGTCGACACCGGTCGCCGAGTACGTCTACGCCACGGCGGCCGCGCGGGGCAAGCGCGCGCAGTGCTTCGGGGGCGCCAAGAACCACCTGATCGTGATGCCGGACGCCGACCTCGACCAGGCCGCCGACGCGCTGATCGGCGCCGGGTACGGCTCCGCGGGCGAGCGGTGCATGGCCGTCTCCGTCGCGGTGCCGGTGGGGGAGGAGACCGCGGACGCGCTGGTCGCCAAGCTCATCGAGCGGATCGCCGCGCTCAGGGTCGGCGCCTCGCACGACCCCGCGGCCGACTTCGGTCCGCTGGTCGGCCGGGACGCCCTGGAGCGGGTGCGCGGATTCCTGGACCTGGGCGTCGAGGAGGGCGCCGAACTGGTCGTCGACGGTCGTGAGCTGACCGTGCCGGGGTACGAGGACGGCTACTTCCTGGGGGCCACGCTGTTCGACCGGGTCACCCCCGGGATGCGGATCTACCGCGAGGAGATCTTCGGCCCGGTGCTGTGCGTGGTCCGTGCGGCGGACTACGAGGAGGCACTGCGGCTGCCGAGCGAGCACGAGTTCGGCAACGGCGTGGCGATCTTCACGCGGGACGGCGACACCGCGCGGGACTTCACCCGGCGGGTCCACACCGGGATGATCGGCGTGAACGTGCCGATCCCGGTCCCCGTCGCGTACCACACCTTCGGCGGGTGGAAGCGCTCCGGGTTCGGCGACCTCAACCAGCACGGTCCGGACGCGATCCGCTTCTACACCAGGACCAAGACCGTCACCTCGCGCTGGCCCTCCGGGGTCAAGGAGGGCGCGAGCTTCACCATCCCGACGATGGGCTGAGGCCGCCGTGCACACCATGACGGAGGATCAGCGCGCCATCGCCGCGACCACCCGGGACTTCGCGCGCGAGCACCTGGCACCGCACGCGGTCGCGTGGGACCGGGACAAGCACTTCCCGCTGGACGTGCTGCGCAAGGCCGCCGGACTCGGACTCGGCGGTGTCTACGTCCGCGAGGGCGAGGGCGGTTCGGGGCTCACCCGGCAGGACGGGGTGCTGGTGTTCGAGGCGCTGGCCACCGGCTGCCCCTCGATCGCGGCCTACCTCTCCATCCACAACATGGTCGCCTGGATGGTCGACCGCCACGGCACGGCCGCGCAGCGCTCCCGTTGGCTGCCCGGGCTGTGCGCGATGGACAGCCCGGGCAGCTACTGCCTGACCGAGCCGGGGGCGGGTTCGGACGCCGCCGCCCTCGTCACCCGCGCCGTCCGGGACGGCGACGGCTGGGTGCTGGACGGCGTCAAGCAGTTCATCTCCGGTGCCGGAGCCGCCGAGCTGTACGTGGTGATGGCCCGGACCGGCGGCGAGGGGCCGCGCGGGATCTCCGCCTTCGTCGTCGAACGGGACGATCCCGGGCTCTCCTTCGGTCCGAACGAGCACAAGATGGGCTGGAACGCCCAGCCCACCCGCCAGGTCGTGCTGGACGGTGTCCGGCTGCCCGCCGACCGGCTGCTCGGGGAGGAGGGCGCCGGCTTCCGGCTCGCGATGAGCGGCCTCAACGGCGGCCGGCTGGGCATCGCCGCCTGCTCGCTCGGCGGCGCGCAGGACGCGTTGGAGCGGGCCACCGGCCATCTGGCCGAACGCGAGGCGTTCGGTGCCAAGCTGCTGCACGCCCAGGCGCTGCAGTTCCGACTGGCCGACATGGCGACGGAGTTGGAGGCGGCCCGGTCGCTGCTCTGGCGGGCGGCCGCCGCGCTCGACCGGGGCGACCCCCGGGCGCCGGAGCTCTGCGCGATGGCCAAGCGGTACGCCACCGACACCGGCTTCGACGTCGCCAACGCCGCGCTCCAACTGCACGGTGGCTACGGCTATCTGGCCGAGTACGGCATCGAGAAGATCGTCCGCGACCTGCGGGTGCACCAGATCCTGGAAGGGACCAACGAGATCATGCGCGTCATCGTCGCCCGCGGCCTGACGGGAGCCGCCTGATGACCGGGAGCACCGCCGCCGACCACGCCGTCGCCGCCCGCCCGGCCGCCGACGACCCGGCCACCGACAACGGCGCCGCAGAGGTGCTGATCCGGCGCGAGGGCCGGGCGGGCCTGATCGTCCTCGACCGGCCCGCCGCGCTGAACGCCCTCACCCACGGCATGGTGCGGCGGATCGCCGCCGCACTGGAGGAGTGGGAGCGGGACGACCGGGTGGAGACCGTCGTCATCACCGGGGCCGGTGGGCGCGCCTTCTGCGCGGGCGGTGACATCGTCGCCATCCACCGCGCCGCCACCGGTGGCGATCCCAGCGCGGTCGAGGAGTTCTGGCGCGACGAGTACCGGCTGAATGCCCGCATCGCCCGGTACGGCAAGCCCTACGTCGCCGTCATGAACGGCATCGTGATGGGCGGCGGGGTGGGCGTCTCCGCCCACGGCAGCGTCCGGATCGTCACCGAGACCACCCGGCTGGCGATGCCGGAGACCGGCATCGGGTTCGTGCCCGATGTCGGGGGCACCTATCTGCTCGCCCTGGCGCCCGGCGAGCTGGGCACCCACCTGGCCCTGACCGCGGGCTCGGCGGGCGCCGGCGACGCCCTGCGCTGCGGCCTGGCCGACCACTTCGTGCCCGGCGAGCGGCTGCCCGCGCTGCTCGACGACCTCGCCGCACGGCCCGTCCACGACGCGCTCGCCCGGCACGTCGCGCCCGCGCCGCCCGCCCCGCTGGACGGGCAGCGCCGGTGGATCGACGCCTGCTACGCGGCCGGCACCGTCGAGGAGATCGTCGACCGGCTCCGGGACTGCGGCGAGCCCGAGGCGGCGAAGGCGGCCGACCGGATCACCGCCAACGCGCCGGCCGCCGTCAAGGCGACGCTCGCCGCCCTGCGCCGGGCCCGCGCCCTCGGCCCGCTGGAGGCGGTGCTGGACCAGGAGTACCGGACGTCCTGCGCCGCGCTCGCCATGCCCGACCTCGCCGAGGGCATCCGGGCGCAGGTGATCGACAAGGACCGCGCACCGCGCTGGAACCCCGCCACGCTGGAGGCCGTCGCGCCCGCCGTCGTGGCCCGCTACTTCGCCCCGCTCGGCGACCGGGAACTCGGCCTCGCCACCACCACACCCCTGGAGCGCTGGTGACCCACCGCATCGGATTCCTCGGACTCGGCACCATGGGCGGCCCGATGGCCGCCAACCTCGTCAAGGCCGGCCACCGCGTGACCGGCTACGACCTCGTCCCGGAGGCACTGCGGCAGGCGGAGACGGCCGGTGTCGGCCGGGCGGCCTCGGCGGCCGACGCCGTGCGCGACGCGGAGGTGGTGATCACCATGCTGCCCGCCGGCCGCCAGGTGCGGGCGGCCTACGCCGAGCTGCTGCCCGCCGCCCGCCCGGGCACGCTCTTCGTCGACTGCTCCACCATCGACGTCGCGGACGCCCGGGCCGTGCAGGCCCTCGCCCGCCGGGCCGGGCACCGGGCGGTCGACGCGCCCGTCTCCGGCGGCGCGACCGGCGCTACCG
Organism: Kitasatospora sp. NPDC059327; assembly: GCF_042752535.1. Lineage (NCBI taxonomy): Bacteria > Bacillati > Actinomycetota > Actinomycetes > Kitasatosporales > Streptomycetaceae > Kitasatospora > Kitasatospora sp. NPDC059327. The sequence continues at coordinate 11,148 of NZ_JBHYYB010000005.1, forward strand.
CCGGGACCCTCACCTTCATGGTCGGTGCGGCCGAGGCGGATCTCACCGCCGCCCGGCCGGTGCTGGAGGCGATGGGCGCCACGATCGTGCACTGCGGTGCGTCCGGTGCGGGCCAGGCCGCGAAGATCTGCAACAACATGATCCTCGGCATCTCGATGATCGCGGTCAGCGAGGCGTTCGTGCTCGGAGAGAGCCTCGGGCTCAGCCACCAGGCGCTGTTCGACGTGGCCTCGACCGCCTCCGGCCAGTGCTGGGCCCTGACCAGCAACTGTCCCGTCCCCGGCCCGGTACCGGCCAGCCCGGCCAACCGCGACTACCGGGCCGGCTTCGCCGCCGCGCTGATGGCCAAGGACCTCGGACTGGCCGCCGGGGCGGTCAAGGCCGCCGGCCTGCCGGTGGAACTCGGCCTGCGGGCAGCGGAGTTGTACGCGGACTTCGCCGCCGCCGAGGGCGCCGGCCTGGACTTCTCGGCGATCATCACGACCATCAGGGAGGGCGGCAAGTGACCGAGACCTACGAGACGATCCTGGTCGAGCGCAAGGGGCGGGTCGGGCTGATCACGCTCGACCGGCCGAAGGCGCTGAACGCGCTCAACACGCGGCTGATGAACGAGGTCGTCGCGGCCGCCACCGCCTTCGACCGCGACCCGGGGATCGGCGCCCTGGTGATCACCGGCTCGGAGAAGGCCTTCGCGGCCGGCGCCGACATCAAGGAGATGCGGGCGCTCACCTTCACCGACGCCTACCTCGGCGACTGGTTCGCGGCCTGGGACGAGCTGGGCCGGCTGCGCACCCCCGTGATCGCCGCGGTCGCGGGCTACGCGCTGGGCGGGGGCTGTGAGTTGGCGATGCTCTGTGACATCCTGCTGGCCGCCGACACCGCGAAGTTCGGGCAGCCGGAGATCAAGCTCGGGGTCATCCCCGGGATCGGCGGCTCGCAGCGGCTGACCCGCGCCGTCGGCAAGGCCAAGGCGATGGACCTCTGTCTCACCGGCCGCATGATGGGCGCCGAGGAGGCCGAACGGGCCGGCCTGGTCTCCCGGATCGTCCCCGCCGACGAGCTGCTCACCGAGGCGCTGGCCACCGCCGAGACGGTGGCGCGGATGTCCACCCCCGCCGCCGTCATGCTCAAGGAGAGCGTCAACCGGGCGTTCGAGACCACCCTCGCCGAGGGCGTCCGCTTCGAACGCCGGCTCTTCCACGCCACCTTCGCCACCGCCGACCAGAAGGAAGGCATGGCCGCCTTCGCCGAGAAGCGACCGCCGGAGTTCACCCACCGCTGACCCGGCCCGGGCGGGGGCGCGGCCCACCGGCCGCACCCCCGGTCCGCCCGCTCCGGACCCCCGGTCCGCGGACGAACGGCGGACCCCGCCCCTCGGGGCGGACCCGGGCCCTCCGGGCGGATCCGGGCCGAAGCCGTCGGGCGCGATCCGGTGGCGGTGGAAATCCGGCGACGGCGTAAACCCGGTGGCGATGGAAACCCGGTGGCGATGGAAACCCGGTGACGGCGTAAACCCGGTGAAGGTGAAAATCTGGGTGAAGGGGAAACGCCGGCCCCCGGCCGGTATGCCGGTCGAATGTACCGGCCGTGCTTCGCAGGGTGAATTCGGCGTGACGAATGCGATTCGACCAGGAATTCGACCGGCCGGCCGGTCCCGCTGTCCCGGGGGTTCTTCCGGACCGACGCGCCGGTCCGGAAGAACCCCCGGAGGTGCCGAATTCCGGTCCTACGCGGGAACGGTCCCGGCGGTCCTGACGAGGCCGTCGAAGCCGGCCGGGTCGGTGCCGAGGCCGGCCGGTGTCAGCCAGTCGAAGGGCTGGTAGACCGCCGGGCCGAGGCCCAGGCTCTCGGCCACCGTCTCCCGCAGGCGGTTGGAGGTGAACCCGCCGATGACGTTCATCTGCGCGTCCCGGTAGAGGCGCTCCACCTCGTGCCCCCGGGTGACGCCGGCCGCGCCGTGGATCTGCACGGCACGGGCGGCGACCTCGACGGCCATCTCGGTCGCGTAGATCTTGAGCATGGCGATCGCCTCCCGGGCCGACCGGCCGGCGGCGAGCTCGGTCACCGCCCTGCGGGCCAGCACCCGGGCGGCGTCGATCTGGGCGCGGGACTCGGCGAGCTGGGTCTGGACGCCCTCCATGTGCGCCAGGGGCCGCCCGAAGGAGACCCGCTCACCCGCGTACCGGACCGAGGCGTCCAGGGCGGACTCGGCGATGGCGATGGCCGAGACCGAGATCAGCAGCCATCCCCAGGCCATCAGCTCGGCCAGCTCACCGGCCAGTTCGCCGAAGGGAACGGGCACCACGTCGGCCTCGGAGACCACCGCCTCGGTGAAGACGATGCCGCCCCAGGGCATACCGCGCAGCCCCATCCGCTCCGTCTCGTAGCGGCGCACGCCGGGCTGGTCGAGGTTCACGAAGGCGAGGCACCAGTCGTGGCCCTCGTCCCCGGGGGCCTTCTGCCGGCGGGCGAGGGTCACGGCGACGTCGGCGTCGGGCGCATTGGTGATCTTGGCCTTCTCGCCGCTGATGACGAAGCCCTCGCCGGGGGCTCCGGCAGGTCGCACGGTGGTGGTGTAGGTGCCGGCGTCGCTGCCCGCGGGCGGTTCCACGATGGCGAAGCAGGCCAGTTTCTCCCCGGAGATCAGCGGCCTCAGCAACCGGTCGTGCTCGCTGGGCCGGCTGTAGCGGGAGATCAGCTTGCCGCAGAGCAGGCCGGACACGGTGGCGGTCCAGTAGCTGCCGGGGCAGGCCCGGGCCAGCGCCTCCATGGCCGCCAGCTGGGTGAGGCCGTCGGCTCCGGTGCCGCCCGAGGCCGTCGGGTGGAACAGCCGCAGGTATCCGCTGTCGATGATCTCCGTCCAGTTCGGCGAGGGCATCCGGCCCTGCGCGTCGGTCTCGGCGGCCCGGGAGGCGGTGCCCGGGAAGCTGAGGACGGTGCCGTGCGGTGTGTCGGTCATGTCGGTATCAGTCCTCACATCAGCCGAGCCCGAGCAGGGACGCGGCGATCACCGGACGCAGCACCTCGGTGCCGCCGCCGGTCTCCGCGAAGAACAGCGCGTCGCGGTGCGCCCGCGCGATGAGGTGGTCGCTGGTCAGGGCGGCCGGTCCGGACAGCCGGGCGGCTCCCTCGGCGACCGCCCGCGCGGCGGCCGCCACGAAGAGCCGGGCGGTGGCCGCGTCCTGACGGGTGGGCCGGCCGCCCGAGTCGAACTGTGCGGCGGCCCGGTAGAGCAGCCCGGACGCCAGCTCGCACCGGGTGGCGAGGTCCGCCAGCGTGAACCGGACGGACTGGGCGTGCACCAGGGGCCGGCCGAACACCTGGCGCTCGGCGGCGCCGTCGACCGCGTCCCGGACCAGCGCCCGCATGACACCGACCCAGGGCGCGCTGGAGAACACCCAGTCCAGCGAGGCCAGCAGCGGTTCGACCTCGGCCCCGGCGCCGCCGACGGTGCCCAGCACGGCCTCGTCCGGGACGTGGCAGCCGTCCAGGACCAGCCGGCCCCAGGCACAGGTGCGCATGGCGGCCGGTGCCGACTCGGTGATCAGCAGGCCGGGGGTGGAACGGTCCAGGACGAAGGCGGTCCGGCCGCCGCCCTCGTGGGTGGCGACGACCAGGAAGTGGTGGGCCACCGGACCGCCGGCGACCAGGTCCAGGTCGCCGGTGAGCACCCAGCCGCCCAGTCCCGGCGTGCCGGGCCGGGCCGTGACGGTCGGGGCGAGGGCGGCGCCCTGGGTCTGGCGCAGCGACACCGCGCCGATCCAGTCGCCGGAGGCCATCAGGGGCAGGTAGCGCTCGCGCTGGCGGGGGCTGCCGAAGGCGCGCAGCGGCACGGTGGCGAGGACCGCGTGGACGCCGACGGCGAGGGCGAGGCCCGGGTCGCGGGCTCCTTCGCCGAGGCCTTCGAGGAGGGCACAGGTCTGGGTGGCGCTGAGGCCGGCGCCGCCGAGGGCGCGCGGTACCAGCGGCCCGGCGAGGCCGGGGCCGGGTCGGGCGCCGGCCAGTTCGGCGAAGAGCGCCGGGTCCCAGCGGTGGTCACGGTCGCGTTCGGCGGCGGTCGGCCGGGCGACCCGCTCGGCCAGCTCGCGGGCCGCGGCGGCCGACGACGGATCGCCGGCCCCCTGGACGGTGGGCTTGAGTTCCTGTGGAACGACCATCGGAAGTTCTCTCCTTTCTACGGGCCGTGCTCAGATCGGTAAGAGGTCGCTTTCCCCGGCGGTGCGGGGTGCGTTCGTACGGTTCGACCGGTCCGTTCTCACGTGCCAGGACTCCGTTCTCGGGTCGTGGGGGTGCGGCGGTACGGGGGCGGTACACCGTCGAGGGGCGCTCGAACGACTCCCGGGGGCACAGCCACCGGACTCCCGCCGCTCGGCGCGGATTTCGCGCGCTTATTCAGCGATACAGGCCCCCCGGGAGGCCTGTCCAGGAAATTGTCGGCATGCCTACCAGAAGTCCGCACAGCTCACCGTCCATGACGTTCCATCACAGTCCTTGACAAGCTCCTGACATTGCCGGTGTTGTCCCTTCACAACGCGATCGACCACCATATTCGTCGAGCGCACTACGCATCGTCGCTCTTTCGGCCCTGCTTCATTCGTACATGCCGCATCGCGAGAATTCAGGCCGGAGCCGAGGTCAGCGCGAATGGGAACCCGGCTCGGGAAAAGGAGGGAACGCACATGGCACCAGCAGAGCACTTGAAGGAGAACGTGCCCCCGCAGGGGCTGCCCCATCTGTCCGACGCGACGCTGCGGGACTCCGCGCACATGGCCGGCGTCGAGTTCGGCCCCAAGGACGCCGCCCACATCGCCGACCTCCTGGTCCGCACCGGCGTCGAGCTGGTCGAGGTCGGGATGATCTCCGGTCCGTCGAGCAAGGACGCGGACCTCATCCTCGCCACCCACGAGGCGGTGGGCCCGGAGCGCTCGCTGAGCCTGGTCGTGGTGCGGGACCGCCAGCAGGTCGTGAAGGCCCTGGACGAGGCCAAGCGGCTGGGCGTGCGGTCGGTGATGTTCTCGATCCCGACGTCCGAGCAGCACGCGGCCCTCAAGCTGAGCTCGTCCAGCACCAAGTACCTGATCGCGGTGGCCCGGGCGGCCATCGTCGCCGCCAAGGAGCGTGGCTTCCACGTCACCTTCAGCGGTGAGGACGGCGCCCGCACCCCGAAGGAGCGGCTCGTCCCCTACGTCGAGGCGGGCTTCGAGGCCGGCGCCGACCGGTTCCGGCTGGCGGAGACCGTCGCCTACCTGTCGCCGTGGCAGATGGAGGAGCAGATCCGCAGCATCACCGCGATCGACGGCTCCGAGATCGAGATCCACTCGCACAACATGCTGGGCATGGCGGTCGCCAACTCGCTGGCCGCCTACCGGGCGGGGGCGAAGTGGATCTCCGCGACGGCCGGCGGCATCGGTGAGCGCGGCGGCAACGCCCCGCTCGCCGAGCTGCTCACCTCGCTGCGGGTCATCTACGGCGACACCCGCTTCGACCTGAGCCACCTCACCGAGCTCACCAACGCCGCGCTGCGCGGCGCCCGGCTCGGTGACGCCTTCCAGTCCGGCCCGACGGCCCCGCACGCCTTCGCCTACGAGCTGCCCGGCCAGCTGACCCACCCGGAGGCCTACGAGACGCTGGCCCCGGAGATCGTCGGGAACTCCCGCGAACTGCGGGTGCGCACCCGGCTGACCTCGCCCCTGGTCAAGTGGGCCCTCGACGAGCTGGCCGAGTCCGTGGACGTGGACGCCTTCACCTCCTGGCTCACCGGGCGGCAGGAGCAGGACGACCGCGACCTGCTCGACCGGGACGCGATCCGCAAGGCCGCCGTCGAGTACCAGGCCCTCTGACCGGATCCGCGCCGGATCCCCGTTCCGCGCCGGATTCCTGGTCCGCGCCGGATCCCTGTTCCGTGCCGGACCCCTGTTCCACAGCCACCGAAGAACACCCGAGAACGACTACGGAGATGACAATGTCTGCTGGCACGTTGACCGGCCTGTGCCCTGAATGCGAGACCGATCTGACCACCCCGCCGCTGGTGCAGGGCGAGACCATCGCCTGCCCCGAGTGCATGCTGACGCTCCGTGTCGAGGACGTCGTGGAGGGCCGGCTCAGCCTCCAGATGGTCGAGGTGCAGCTCCGCGATTGGGGCCAGTAACCCCATGGAACGCACTGTTGCCATCGTCGCCGACCGGGTCGGCTGGGAAGAACGCCGGCTGATCGACGCGGCCGCGGGCCTCGGCCTGCGCGTCGAGTGGGTCAATGACGAGTCCCTCGCCCTGGGGGACCAGGAGTCGGCCTCGCTCGGCGGGTTCGCCGCCGTGCTCATCCGCAGCCGCAGCTACACCCGCGGCGGCCTCATCGCCACCGTGGCGGAGGCGGCCCGGATCCCCACCCTGAACACCGTCTCGGCCATCCAGGCCTGCGAGAACAAACTGACGCTGCGTGCCCAGCTGCGCGCCGCGGACGTGCCGGTGCCCGACTACCGTCTCGTGCTGTCCCGGCGGGACTTCGAGAAGGCCCTGGCCGAACTGCCGCCGCCGGTCGTGCTGAAGCCCGTCTTCGGCGGCATGGGCAAGCGCGTCACCCTGCTGCGGGACGCCGACTCCGCGCACTCGGTCTACGACTACGTCGAGGACCTCGGGCACGGCTTCGAGCAGGCCTCGCTGGTCGAGCCCTACCTGGCCGGCGGTTCCTCGCTGCGCTGCTTCGTGGTCGGCCGCGAACTGGTCGCCATCGCCGAGTTCCACAGCGCGGGGACGGACTGGCGCAGCAACGCGGCGCTGGGCAACCGCAACCGCGCCGTCGACCTCGACCCCGAGGTGCAGAAGATCGTCGACGGCGTCCTGGACGTCCTCGGCGAGGGCATCTTCGGCATCGACCTCTTCGCGACGCCCGACGGCTACGTCGTCAACGAGGTCAACCACGCACCGGCCTTCCGCGCGGTGGCCTCGGCGACCGGGGTGGACATCGCCACGGCCATCGGCCGCTACGTACGGGAGGAGATCGGATGATCCGGGTCGGCATCTTCGGAGCCTCCGGGCTCGCCGGCGGCGAACTGATCAGGCTGGTCACCCAGCACCCCGAGCTGGAGCTCACCTTCCTGGGGGGCAACGCCAGCGCGGGTCGCCGCCCCGCCGAGCTCCACCCGGGCCTGCGGCTTGACCTCGGGCTGACCATCGAACCGGTCAGCACGAACCTCGCCGGCCGCTGCGACGTCGTCTTCCTCGCCACGCCCGCCACCGCCTCGGCGGAGCTGGCGGCGCGGCTGGCCGACGAGGTGCCCTGCGTCATCGACCTCAGCGGCGCCTTCCGGATCCAGACGTCGGAGCTGCACGACCGGTGGTACCCGGACGTGCGACGGGCGGACGGCCTGGCCGACCGGTTCGTCTACGGTGTCCCGGAGCTGATCGGCGACCAGCTGCCCGGCGCCCCGCTGATCTCCCTGCCGGGCTGCTTCGCCACCGCGATCACCCTCGGGCTCGCCCCGCTGGTGATCGGCCTCGGCCTCAACCTGAGGACCGTGGTGGTGGACGGCAAGACCGGTTCCAGCGGCGGCGGCCTGTCCCTGCGGACCGCCGACCTGCACCCGCTGCGCAACGGCGCCATCGCGCCGTACGCGCCGGCCGGGCACCGGCACGCCGCGGAGGTCAAGGACTTCCTGGAGCGCAGCAAGCCGGGCGGGATCGACTCGCTGAGCATGTCGGCCTACGGCGTCTCGCACGTGCGCGGGCTGATGGCCAGCTCCTACGTGTTCACCGACGACGAGGTGGACGCGCGCACCTTGAGCCGCGCCTACCTGCGGTTCTACAAGCAGCACCCGTTCGTGCGGGTCCGCCGGCACAACGAGACGCTGATCCCGGTGCCGGACCCGCAGGCCGTGCTGGGTTCCAACTACTGCGACGTGACCGTCCTGCACGACGAGGAGGGCGGCCGGATCGTGGTCCTGGCGGCGCTGGACAACATGGTCAAGGGCGCGGCGGGCCAGGGGATCCAGGTCCTCAACCTCCGCTTCGGCCTGCCCGAGGACACGGGGCTGACCATGCAGCCGGTGATGCCCGCATGACCGGGACCACCACCACCGACACCCCGACCGTCGTCAAGCTCGGCGGCAGCACGGTCGACGACCTCGCCGGCACCTGGTGGGACGACCTGGCCCGGTTCGGCCAGGACCGCCCGCTGGTCCTGGTGCACGGCTGGTCCAAGCCGCTGAAGAACCTCAGCCCCCGCTACCACGAGCCCTCGGCGATCCTGCGCGACCGCTACGGCAACCAGAGCCGGTGGACGACCCCCGAGGTCATCGAGGACATCAAGACCGTCAGCGCCGAGCTCGCCGAGGACGTCCTGCGACGTCTGGAGCAGCGCGGCATCACCGCCGAGCGGGCGCTCGGCAGCGACGGCCTGGTGACCGCCGGCGAGGGCGAGCGCTGGTGGTGGAAGGAGAAGCAGCTCGTCGAACTGGAGAACCTCGTCGGCCCCATCACCGGCGTGGACCCGACGGTGCTGAAGAACCTCAGGCCGGGGCACGCGTACCTGGTCACGCCGCTGGCGCGGGACGCGGCCGGTCGCGAGGTGAACACCGACGGCGACCGGGCCGCCGCTGCCGTCGCGGGTGGCATCGGGGCCGAACAGCTGGTCCTCGTCACGGACGTCGCGCACCTGCTGATCGACGATCAGCCGGTGCGCCGGATCACGGCGGAAGCCGCGGCCAAGTTCCGGGACAAGGGCGCCACCGGCGGGATGCGCAAGAAGTTGCGCGCCGCGGGGGAGGCCCTGGACGGGGGAGTGGAACGCGTCGTCATCGGCAGCGCACCCGTGACCGACCTGATCGCCGAGCGCACCGGAACCGTCATCACACGAGCGTGAGGAGCAGGGCACGTGGCGAAATCCCGTGTGCTAGTCGTCAACAACGGAACGCTGTCGCTGAAGCAGCTCCGCGGCCGCTTCGAGGAACTGGGGTCGGAGACGGACGTCGTCCGGGCCGACTCGGTACCCGCCGACCTCGGCGGCCGCTACCAGGCGATCGTCCTGAGCGGCACCAAGGTGCGGGCCTATGACAGCGACTTCTACCGGCCGCTCATCGACCTCGTGATGGGTGCCGACGTCCCGGTCTTCGGGATCTGCGGCGGTATGCAGATCATCGCCGTCGCGGCCGGCGGCCGGCTCGCCGAGGGCCCCCAGCGGGTCGGCGGCTACCAGGTGCAGGTGGACAAGGAGGAGTCGCTCTTCACCCATGTGAAGCCGACCGTGACGGTGTTCCACCGCCACACCCTCTACCTGCAGGAGGCCCCCGAGGGCTTCCGCTCGATCGGCCGCTCGGAGCACGCCCCGGTGGAGTTCCTCCGCTCCGAGGACGGGCGGATCCACGGGGCCCAGGCACATCTGGAGTTCCGCAGCGACGGCCTGGAGATTCTGCGAGGCTTCGCACAGTTGTATCAGTGACGGTCCGTCAGCAGACGTGCGCGGCCGCGCCTCCCCGGGCGGCCGCCGCGTCTGCGCGGAACACCGTCGGCTCTCTGAACCCACCTAGGTACCGAAGGACTTCGCAATGACCGTGGAAGAGACCCAGGCACCCGCATTCGCCGTTCACCTGAACGGCAGCGGCGGCGCGATCAAGGGCTGGGTGGTCGTCGACTCCCTCGTCGACGGCCTGGCCATGGGTGGCACCCGGATGACCACCGGGGTCACCGAGGAGGAAGTGGCGGGCCTGGCCCGTGACATGACCGACAAGTTCACCCTCGCCGGGCTGCGCATCGGTGGCGCCAAGGCCGGCATCGTCTCCGACGGCAGCGACCGCGTGGAGACCTTCAAGACCTTCGGCCGGACGGTGAAGCCGCTGCTGCACGGCGGCATCCACCTCGGCATCGACATGGGCGTCACCCCGGCGGACCGGGCCGTGTTCTTCGCGGAGGCCGGCTACGACCCGCGCTTCCGGCTGGGCGCCCCGGACATGCCGATCGACTGGCGAACCTACTACGAGCCGCTGATCGACTGCACCGGGCACGGGGTGGGGGTGGCCGCGGTCACCGCCCTGGAGGAGAGCGGCCGCACCGACTCGGCCCGGGTCGTGGTGCAGGGCTTCGGCGCGGTGGGCCGCGCGGTCGCCCGCTTCCTGGAGGACCGCGGGCACATCGTGGTCGGCGTCGCCGACGTCCAGGGCACCATCAGCGCGGACCGGCTGCCGGTGGCCGACCTGGTCGCCATCACCGACGAGTTCGGCCGGATCGACCGCTCCCGCCTGCCGCAGGGCGTCACCCAGTCCGGTGAGCCGGACGCCTGGATCGACGTCGAGGCCGACCTGCTGATCCTGGCGGCGCAGAAGCACGCGATCAACGCCGACAACGCGCACCGGCTGCGGGCGCGCCTGGTGGTCGAGGGCGGTAACCTCGCGTCCAGCGCCGAGGGCAAGGCCAAGGTGCTGGCCGCGGGCGCCACCGTCGTCCCGGGCGTGATCGCCAACATCGGCGGCGCCGGTTCGGCGGCCCTGGCCGTCACCCGGGTCGTCCCGTTCCACCTGGAGGCGGAGGCCCGCAAGGCCTGGGTCTTCGACTGGGTCGGCGACCGGGTCCGGCAGAACACCCGCGACCTCCTGGAGATCGCCGCCGGCCGCGCGGGCGACCCGCTGCCCGAGCTGCTCGTCGCCCGCCGCAAGGAGCGCGGATGAGCGCCGGCACGCCCGCCCGCCCGGAGCGGGCCCCGGCCCGTGCCGACGCGGCCGAGTACCTGCGCCGCGGCTGGTGGCGGGAGGAGACCTTCCTCGACGACCTGCGCCGGCAGGCGCGGCTGCGGCCGCACAAGCTCGCCGTCGCCGGGCGCCGGATCGGGGAGGCCCGGACCGACACCCTCGACTACTCCGAGCTCGCCCGGCTGACCGACCGCTTCGCCCTGGCGCTCGCCGAACTGGGGGTGCAGCGCGGTGACTTCGTCGCCGTGCAGCTCCCCAACCGGTGGGAGATGGTGCCGCTGCTGTTCGCCTGCATCCGCGTCGGCGCGGTCATCTGCCCGATCGACCCGGTGTGCCAGGAGGAGGAGCTGCGCCACCGCCTGGCGCTCACCGGCGCCCGGGTCTGCATCACCGTCCCGGAGTGGAACGACTACCCGCTGGCCGCCCACCTCACCGCGCTGAAGGCCGAACTGCCGCTGGAGCACGTGGTGGTGGTCGGCGGCCGGGACGCCGGCACGCTCTCCTTCGACGACCACTTCATCGGGGTCCCGTGGGAGGAGCAGCGCGCGGCCGAGCTGGACGGGCGCGAACTCGCCCCGGACGACCCGTTCGTGGTGCTGTTCACGTCCGGGACCACCGGGGTGTCCAAGGGGGTGCTGCACAGCCAGAACACCATCCACGCGGCCGTCCGCGGCTACGCCGACACCTTCCTGCTCGACGACAGCCTGGTCGCGGCCGTCACCACCCCGCTGGTCCACTACTCCGGCTTCGGCCAGGGCATCCTGACCGGTGTCATGCTCGGCGCCACCGTCGCCTTCCAGGACGTCCGGCGCAACGCCGCCCTGCTCGACCTGGTCGAGCGCTACGGCGCCACGCTCCTCTACGGGCCGCCGTCCACCCTGGTCGACATCGCGCGGTCCCAGCGGGACGATCCCCGCGACGTCTCCACCCTGCGCCACGCCGTCACCGGTTCCGCGCCGGTGCTCCAGGAGCTGGTGGACGAGGTGCGCGAGACCCTCGGGGCCCGCACCTACTCGGTGTGGGGGATGTCCGAGTTCGGGCCCGTCACCATCACCCGGCTCGACTACAACCAGGACTGGGCGGCCAGCAGCAACGGCGGGCCGATCGACTCCATGGAGCTGCGCATCGACGACCGCGACGATCCGGGCAAGCGCGCCCAGGTCGGCCGGCTGCGGGTGCGCGGCGCGGCGCAGGCCCTCGGCTACTACAAGCGCGAGGACGTCTTCGCCGCCGAGTTCAACGCCGAGGGCTGGTTCGACACCGGGGACCTCGCGCGCGACGACGGCCGCGGCGGCGTCCGCATCCTCGGCCGCGCCAAGGACGCCCTGATCCGGGACGGCGTCGTCGTCCCGATGACGGAGCTCGAAGCGATCATCTCGCGGCACCCCGAGGTCACCGAGACGGCCCTGGTCGGATCCACCGGCCGGACCGACGACCCGATCCTCGCGGTGGTCGTGACCGCCGGCGCGCAGCCCGGACTGGACGAGATCCACGCCGAGTTGCGCGCGGCCGGGCAGGACGAGCGCTTCTTCCCGGAGCGCCTGGTGGTCGTCGACGTCCTGCCGAAGACCCTGACCGGCAAGGTCCGCAAGGCCGAGCTGCGCCGCCGCTACGGCGGGCAGTGACCGCCGGACCGTCCGGACCGCGGCCCCGCCCCGATCGCGTACCGGCCCGCACCGGCCGGTACCGATCGTGAACCGGCCGGTACCGATCACGAGCCGATCCGTACCGACCCGTACCAACCTGTTTCGACCCGTAGCAACCTGTACCGATCCGTACCCACCTGTACCGACCCCCTCCGATCCGTGGAGCACACCCATGCCCGAGCCCGCGAAGGTGACGCTGTCGGCGACGCTGGCCGCCGACGAGGCCCTCGCCCGCAGACGCGCCGCCGGCGAACAGGTCCTGATCATGGCCAGCGGGGAGATCGGCCTGCCGGTCCACCCCGAGCTGAAGGCCCGGCTGGCGGCCGCCGCCGACCGGTCCACCTACGGACCGGTGGCCGGCAGCCCGGAGCTGCGGACGGCGGCGGCCGCCTACTGGCAGCGGCGCGCGCTGGCCGCCGACCCGGAGCTGGTCGTCGCCGGGCCGGGCAGCAAGGCGCTGCTGTTCGCCCTGATCATGGCGGTCGGCGGTGACGTGGTGATCCCCAGGCCCAGCTGGGTCAGCTACGCCGCCCAGGCCGAACTCATCGGCGCCCGCGTCCTCAAGGTGCCCGTCCCGGCGGGCGAGGGCGGGGTGCCGGACCCGGACCTGCTGCGCGAGGCGGTCCTCGCGGCCCGGGCCGCCGGGCACGACCCGCGCTCCGTCGTGGTGACCCTGCCGGACAACCCCACCGGCGCCGTCGCCTCGCCCGACACCGTACGACGTCTGGGGGAGGCGGCCCGGGAGCTCGATCTCGTCATCATCTCCGACGAGATCTACTGCGACCTGGTCTTCGACCCGGCCACCCCGGCGGTCTCCCCGGCCGCGTTCGCACCCGAGCGCACCGTGGTCACCACCGGGCTGACCAAGAACCTGGCCGTCGGCGGCTGGCGCACCGGGGTCGCCCTGCTGCCCGACGGCTCCCTGGGGCGGCAGCTGCACGCGCGGCTGCTCGCCATCGCCAGCCAGATCTGGTCCAGCCCGCCCGCCCCCGTCCAGGCGGCGGCGGCCTACGCCTTCGGCGAGCCGCCGGAGATCGTGGCGCACGTGGCGGCCTCGCGCCGGCTGCACGGGATCGTCGCCCGGGCGACCGCCGAGCGGTTCACCGCCGCCGGGGCCCTGCTGGCACCGGTCCGTGCGACCTGCTACCTGTACCCGGACTTCGAGCCGCTGCGGGAGCAGCTCGGCTCCGTCCACGGGGTGCGCACCGGAACCGAGTTGGCCCGGCTGCTCACCGACCGCTACGGCGTCGGCGTGCTGGGCGCCGAGGCCTTCGGGGAGGCCCCCGAGCCGCTCCGGCTGCGCGCGGCGACCAGCCGCTTCTACGGCGAGAGCCCGGAGCAGCAACACGCCGCACTGGCTGCCGCCGACCCGCTGGCCCTGCCGTGGGTCCGGGCCGCCGTCGACCGGGTCGACGAGGTCCTCACGGACCTCACCGCCCCGACCACCACCCGGCTCCTGCCGGGCCGATCGCACCAACGAGCCTAGGAGGACCACCGAGATGTCCATACTTTTCGAATGCGAATACCAGGGTGAGCGCTACGTCGGCTTCGAGAAGCCCGCGCCGGGCCAGGCCCTGACGCTGTACCGGGTCAACGACGGCCGGCTGCAGGCCGAGTTCATCGCCGCCGACAGCGCCGAGGACGTCGTCGCCGCCATCAAGGCCGAGGTCGAGCCGATCACCGTCGAGGGTGGCGAGGAGCAGGTGAGGTACCTGCCGCCGCTGCTGCCGGAGGCCAGCGGGAACGCCCTGCTGAGCGGTTTCATGCGCACCCACAAGACGAAGTTCGAGGGTGAGCCGACCGAGGGCGAGGAGTTCGTCGCGCCCAACTGGTTCTTCAAGGGGTTCGGGTCCTGGCTGCGGCTGCCCGGCGACCCGCTGGTCGTCCCGGAGAAGTCGGTGGCGCTGATCGAGGAGCCGGAACTGGCCCTCGTCTACGTCAACGACGACGCGGGCAACCCGCGGTACGTCGGTTACACCTTCGGGAACGACCTGTGCGACATCGGTCTGCACATCCAGAACCCGGGCTGGAACCCGTACTGCAAGCTGTGCGACACCTCGATCACCCCGTGGCTGTTCCTCGGGGAGCCGCCGGCCTCGGTGACCGGCCGGGTGGTCATCGAGCGTGACGGCGTCCCCGCCTGGGAGGGCCCGTTCGACTGCGGCGAGGACGCCCTGTACTTCCGGATCCAGGACATGGTGGACAACCTCTTCGAGTACCCGGCGCTGCGCCGTCCGGGTCTGGTCAACTACATCCTGCTCGGTGCCGACAAGGCCAGCTACCACGACGGCTTCCGGATCGCCCACGGCGACCGCATCACCATCGACTTCAAGAGCCACGGCGTCGTCCTGGCCAACGAGGTGACGTTCGGTCAGCCCGACGCCCAGGCCTAGGGGCCACTGGCCGGTTCCCGCTCTTGTGGCGTGATTCATCTGCCCGGCGGGGCTGTTCGCCCCGCCGGGCAGGCGGCTTCCTGCGAGGTGTCCATCATCCGAGACGCACTTCGCCGCCGATTCGGCGGCCGGCGCAGCGCCCGCGCGGCGCTCCGGCCGCCCTGCCCCATCGATCGATCGGCGCCACCGCAGACCTATGACCTGCGTGTTTGACGATTCGTCAACTCGCTTGAGCCCCAACTGGAGAGCGGTTCGCCCTAAGCGTGACGGCAGCCGGTTCCGCCAGAACATAAATAAGTCCATCATCTCTGTGGGAAACGGGATGACCTGACGGCCGGCGGTTGTTGCGGCTGGCAGCGCGCTGCGTGGGGCCGGGGGGCTTGGCGTGTACGAACCGCTCTCCGATCCGCAGTCGGCTCACCCCGTTCCGCAGCGTCCTGAATCCGCATTCGTATGAGAGTTCGAGGTAACAAGCATGGCAACCTCCCAGACCGGGCTGTCGGCAAGCTCCCCTCCTGATACCGGGGAGAATCAGAAGCTCCCACTGTCCCCGCTGCTGGCCCTGGCCACGGCGGCCTTCGTCATGGTGCTGACCGAAGCGCTGCCCGCCGGTGTGCTGCCCGAGATGGCGAGCGACCTCTCGGTCAGTGAGTCCGCGATGGGGCAGGCGCTGACGATCTACGCGATCGCCACCGGCGTCTCGGCCATCCCGCTGGCCGCCGCCACGGCCGGCTGGCGCCGCAAGCAGCTGGTCCTGGTGGCGGTGGTGGCGTTCATCCTCGCCAACACCGTGACCGCCATCTCCGCCAACTACATCCTGACGATGGGGTTCCGCCTGGTGGCCGGTGTGGCCGCGGCCGCCGTCTGGGGTGAACTCGTGGTGTACGCACGTCGACTGGCGCCGCCGCAGCTGGTCGGCCGGGCGATCGCGATCACCATGATCGGCATTCCGCTCGCCCTCTCCCTGGGCATCCCGGCGGGCACCTTCCTCGGCAAGGTGTTCGGCTGGCGTCTGACGTTCGGTCTGATCACCGCCGTCACCGTGCTGCTGCTGCTCTGGATCATCGCCTCGGTGCCGGACCACCCGGGCCAGAAGGCCGGCCACCGCGAGCCGATCCTGCAGGCCCTGCGGCTGCCCGGTGTGTCGATCATCCTGGTCGTGGTGGCCGCCTACGTGCTCGCCCACAACACCTTCTACACGTACATCGCCTCCTTCCTGGACGACAACAAGATGGGCGACAACCGTGACATCGTCCTCCTGGTCTTCGGTCTCGCCTCGATGCTGAGCATCTGGATCACCGGCACCCTGATCGACCGCTACCTGCGCGAACTGACCATCGCCAGTTGCGTCCTGTTCACGGTGGCGGCGGTCTTCCTGGCGCTGACGCCCGGCAGCCCGGTGGCCCTCTACGGCGCGATGGTGCTGTGGGGTCTCGGCTGGGGCGGCCTGGCCACCCTGCTGCAGACCGCGGTCACCAACACCGGCGGCAGTCGCGGCCAGGCGCTGCTGGTCACGGTCTGGAACTCGTTCATGGCCGGTGGTGGCGTGGCCGGTGGGATCCTGCTCTCGGCCGCCGGGCCGTCCTCGTTCCCGTGGACCGTCCTGATCCTGGTGATCCCGTTGATCGCCCTGGTGGTCGCGGCCCGGACGCACGCCTTCCCGGCGAAGCGCGCGGCCTGAGTCTCCCGGACGACAGACGGCAGTGGCTCCCGCCCGCCCCTGGGCGGCGTGTACGCGGTGTCCGTCCACCACGGGGCGGTGTCGGACT
>NZ_JBHYYB010000005.1:27640-94242 GCF_042752535.1 Kitasatospora sp. NPDC059327
CCGTATAAGCCCGTGGTGGTCGGGGCCCGGCCGCCGGCTTGCCGGGGTTTGGGCGGGCGGGTCCTCCCGCTGCCCACAGCGGCCTGGGCCTCCCGCCCCAGGGGCGGGAGCCACTGCCGTCTGTCGAACCGTCCGGTCGTTCACGCCGGGTGTCGCGCTTTCGGGGGGCGCCTCGGCCTTCCGTCCGTCGACTGCCGGGGAAACAGCGGATGACGGTTGGTCGGCGGGCGGGTCGCGCTCACGGGGATCCGATCTCGGTGGGTCCTTGCGGGCTCTGTCCTTGTGAGGTCCGTCCTTGTGGGGGCGGTGCTACGGGGTCCGTCCTCCGGGGGCCCGTTCCTTGTGAGGCGGGCCCGGCCGGCGGGCCGGGCGTCAGCCGTGGCCGATGCGGTAGCCCACGCCGCGGACGGTGATGACCCAGCTGTTGGCGCCGAGCTTGGCGCGGAGGTTGCGCACGTGCGTGTCGATGGTCCGGCTGGAGTCCACCCAGTCGGTGTCCCACACCCGGGCCATCAGATCCTTGCGTGACATGACGTTGCCGGGGTTCGCGGCCAGGGTGTGCAGCAGCTCGAACTCCTTGGCGGTGAGGCTCACCCGCTCGCCGTGCAAGCGGACTTCACGCGTCCTTTCGTCCACGTGGAGGGGGCCGATGGATAATATGCGGATGGGCGCCGGTCTAGGATGAGCCCGACGAAGTACCGCCTCGATGCGCGCTGTCATCTCGCGTGGACCGCAGGATCGGACGACGCAGTCGTCCGCGCCCGCCTGGAGGGCGAGCACCCGATCCAGTTCGGTGTCGCGACCGGTGAGAGTGATAATGGGCTTGTCTCCGCTCGCCCGTATCGAACGGCATACTTCGAGGCCGTCGATGTCGGGGAGATCGAGGTCGAGCAGGATCATGTCCGAGTGCTCATGGGTTCTCAGCACCTCAGCGCCGGTGCTGACGAGTCTCGTGAAGTAGCCCTGTCGTCGGAGGTCGTGTGCCCTTCCTTCGGCGATGTCCTCGTCGTCGGCGACGACGAGGACGCGGATCGCCTGCGGCTCGGAGGTCTTCTCGGTCCGTCGGTACTGGATCGACACCACGGCCCGGGGTTGACCTGGTAGTTCGGTTCGAGAGGTTGCCGTCAGAGTCATAAAGTCCCCCCTGTACACCAGTTCTACACAGGATGCACCACGGGGAGGCGCCCCCGCTACAAAAATAGTGGCATTCTTTTTTTACACCTATGGTGCGGGTGTATGAACGCCACATCTGACAGGAGCATGATGATGCAAGAGAGGGCGGCCCGGACGCGACAGAACCTGGTCAGCGCGGCCGCTGGCGAGTTCGACCGCGACGGATACGCGGGGGCGTCCCTGGCACGGATCGCCAGGTCGGCCGGAATCACCACCGGAGCCCTGACCTTCCACTTCCAGAGCAAGGAGGAGATGGCCTCGGTCGTCAGGACCCAGGGGCACGCCGTGACCCAGGCCGTGGTGGGCCAGGTCACGGCGCGGAGCGAACCGCCGGTCCAGTCGGTCATCTCGCTGACCCTGGCGCTGGCCGATCTGCTGGAGCGGGAGGCCGTGGTCCGGGCCGCGGCCCGGCTCGCCAGGGAGCAACCCGGCGAGCCGGACTGGTCGTCGACCTGGGCCCCGGTGATCCATGAGCGTCTGCGGGAGACGCACGACGCCGAGTTGGGCCCCTACGGTGACCGGACCACCCTCGCCACCCTGGCCGGGTACCTGGTCACCGGCGCGGAGTCCTGCATCCGGCAGCGGGCCTGTCGTAAGGAGCCCCTGGACGGTCAGTCGGTGGAGCACATCAGCCGCATCTGGGAGCTCATCGGCTGCGGCGAGCAGTGTCTGACTTGAGCCCACGGGCGAGAGTCCCCCGGCCGGGGCCGGCCCCGGCCTCGCCGCCCCCGTCAGACGGCGCTGCAGCCGCCGTCTACGGGGACGGCACCTCCGGTCACGAAGGAGGCCTGGTCGCTCAGCAGCCAGGCCGCGGCGCGCGCCACCTCGACCGGTTCGGCGAGGCGGGGTTGGATGGACCGGGCCACCGCGAGCTGCTCCAGCTGCGGTACCTGCCGGATGGCGTCCTCGATCAGCTCGGTCCGGGTCGTCCCGACCACGAGCGCGTTCACTCTGATGCCGCGCCCCCCGTACTCGGCCGCCGCGGCCCGGGTCAGGCCGAGCACGGCGTGCTTGGCGGCCACGTAGGGGGAGACCGCGCCGGTGGCGAACAGGCTCGCGGTACTCCCGGTGTTGACGATCGATCCGCCCGACTCCTGACGCATCATCACCGGCACCTGGTGCTTCAGGCAGTTCCACACGCCGCGCACGTTGACGTCCATGATCCGGTCGTAGACCGCGTCGTCCGTTTCGTGCAGCTCTGATCCGATCGCCCCCCAACCGGCGTTGTTGAAGGCGCCGTCGAGGCCGCCGAAAGCCTCCGTCGCGGTGTGGACGGCCCGTTCGACGTCCGTCGTGGCCGTGACGTCCCCCGGGGCCACCTCGACCCGCCCGCCCGCGGCGCGGATCTCGCCGGCCAGCAGGTCGAGCAACTCCTTGCGCCGGGCGACGAGTACGACGGCCGCGCCCTCGGCGGCGAACAGCCGGGCCGCGGCCGCGCCTATCCCGCTGGACGCTCCGGTGATCATGACGGTCTTGCCCCGCAGCAGCCCCTGGCCGTGCTCCATGCGCTTCGCCCCCCTGCTCGCGGCGCCGACGGCCCGCGAGCCGGTCCTCGGTGTGATCGAACTCGGATGTGGATCATTGTCCGGTCCTGACGGGGGGCGCACCAGACGGGTCGGTCGACGATCCGGGAAACAGACCGGCGCGGCGGGCGGAACCGCCGGGGCGCTACTCCGGGCGTCCCCGGCACTCCGAGAGCTCGATCCGCCTGGCGGTGCTCGGCGTGGCCACGGCCGGCAGCAGGAGCTGCCAGAACTCCACGACGCGTGCCGGGAGATCGGCGCGCCTGGTCTCGATGAACGAGTGCATCTGGGCGCCGGTACACGCGTACACCACCAGCCGGGACAGGGCCTGGATGTCGGTGCCGGCCCGCAGCTCCCGCCGGCGCTGGGCGACGAGGAGGTCCTCCAGGATGATCTCGGCCCACTGGCGGTGGGAGTTCTCGTCCGGGGAGTTGAACTGCTCCTGCTCCCAGACCAGTCGGGCGCCCGCCTGCAGGATGGGGTTGTCGAGCAGCTGGCAGGCCCAGGTGAGCGACACGTCGACGACGCGCTGCAGGCCCTCCGAGGGGCGCGGGGTCACCACCCACTCGGGCTGCCGGAAGACGATCTCCCGGGCCAGTTCGCTCTTGTTGCGGAAGTGGAAGTACACCGCGCCCAGCGTCATGCCCGCCTCGTCGGCGATCTTCACGACGCTGGTCCCGGAGAAGCCCTGCTCCCCGAAGAGCTTCGCGGCGGCCTGGATGAGGGCGGCCCGCGTCCGCTCGGCCCGCTCCTGCTTCACTGGGCGTCCCACCATGCGACTACACCTCATGTTGCTTGATAAAGAAGAGTATTCTTCATTTTATAGGCTGGGGGGACGATTGCACCGCTCCCGTCCTCCGCCACACCGACTCCGGGGGGAGACGGCTCACATGGAGTCGCGTCCAACGATCCTTCAGCACGCGGCCACCACCCGGCCGGAGATACCGGCACTGGTCGGCAAGTCCGTGGCCGGCGAAGCACTCGTCACCGACTGGGGCGACGTCTCCGGCGCCACCCAGTGGGTCACGGTGCGATGGCCGCACGACCACCCCTTCTACGCCGAGGGCGGCCGCTACAGCCCCCTGCTGTTCGTCGAGAGCGCGCGCCAGGCGCTCTCCGTGCTGAGCCACGCCGTCCACGGCGTCCCGCTCGGGTACCGCTTCGGTCTGGAGCGTATCCGAACCTCCGTCAACTCCGACGAACTGTCGACCACTTCCGGACCGGCCACCGTCGACCTGGCCATCACCCACAGCTCTGTCCTGCGCCGGCGGCTCGGCTCCGCCCACGTCGTCTCCCAGGTCGAGGCCCGGCGCGCCGGACACCACCTGGGGACGGCCGAACTGCACTACACCAGCCACCCGCCGGCCCTGTACGAGCGCCTGCGCGGCCGCTCCGCCGACGCGCGCCAGGCCTTCGCCCGGGCGCTCCCGCCGCCCCCGCCGGCCCCCGCCGACCTGGTGGGCCGCCTGGACCCGCGGGACGTGGTCATCTCGCCGACGGACTCGCCGGGCCGCTGGCGACTGCGCACCGACACCGGTCACCGGGTCCTCTTCGACCACCCGCACGACCACGTACCCGGCATGGTGCTGCTGGAGGCCGTCGTCCAGGCGGTCCGCGCCGCGCTGCCGTACCCGACGGTGCCGGTCGGCTTCGACAGCACCTTCCTGCGCTACGTCGAGTTCGACCAGCCCTGCCTGCTCACCGTCACCCCCGAGCCCCCCGACACCGAGGGCCGCCCCCGCACCCGCGTCGACGCCACCCAGGAGGGCCGGCCGGTCTTCACCACCACCCTGACCACCGAGCCCTGCCGGGCCTGAGGCGGGCGGCTCGCGGCTCCAGCGGCGAGGAGAGCGGCCTGACCTCGGGGACTCGGGGGTCGAGACCTGGACCGACCGCACGGCCGTGACCGGGTCCGCGGCCCGGGGCGGCGATCCGGTCGCCACCTACGGTGACGACGGGTGGACGCCGGCGCTCGCCCGGCCCCGCCACGAGAGCCCGCCGTCCGGCCGGCCCGACCCGGTGCCCGGCTTCCGCGCCACCGCGGCCGGCACGGAGATCCCTCGGGCGCTGCCCGGTCTCGGGCGGCCCCGGAGCGGTGCGGATGGGCCCTTCGTGCGGGCGGCCGCGCGGGCCCACCGGGCCGCCGTGGAGGGCGAAGTCCCTGCTCGGGTGGGTCCGGCTGAGAGGCCAAAGTGGCCCAAAGCTAGCATGGAGGCATTCGCCTAGCTCGAAAGATGGACCTGTGACTGTCAACGAAGACGTGTTCACTAACTGGATGAACCGCGAGGAGATCGCGGAGTCGATGATCCCGATCATCGGGAGGCTGCAGCGGGAGCGGGACGTCACCGTTCTGCTGCACAGCCGTTCCCTGGTGAACAAGTCGGTGGTCAGCATTCTCAAGACTCACCGGTTCGCCCGCCAGATAGCCGGTGAGGAGCTCTCGGTCACCGAGACGCTGCCCTTCCTGCACGCGCTCACCGCGCTGGATCTCGGCCCCTCCCAGATCGACATCGGCATGCTCGCCGCGACGTACAAGGCCGATGACCGCGGTCTGTCGGTGGCGGAGTTCACCGCGGAGGCGGTGGCCGGCGCCACGGGTGCGAACAAGCTGGAGCGCCGCGGGTCGCGGGACGTCGTGCTCTACGGGTTCGGCCGGATCGGCCGGCTGCTGGCCCGGCTGCTGATCGAGAAGGCCGGCTCGGGCAACGGCCTGCGGCTGCGTGCCATCGTCGTCCGCAAGGGCGCGGGCGACGATCTGGTGAAGCGCGCCTCGCTGCTGCGGCGCGACTCGATCCACGGCCAGTTCAACGGCACGATCACCGTCGACGAGGCGAACAACACGATCATCGCCAACGGCCACGCGATCACGGTGATCTACTCCGACGACCCGACGAAGGTGGACTACACCGAGTACGGGATCAAGGACGCCATCCTGATCGACAACACCGGCCGGTGGCGCGACCGCGAGGGGCTGTCGAAGCACCTGCGTCCCGGGATCGAGAAGGTCGTGCTGACCGCGCCGGGCAAGGGCGACGTCCCGAACATCGTGCACGGTGTGAACCACGACACGATCAAGCCGGACGAGCAGATCCTGTCCTGCGCCTCCTGCACCACCAACGCGATCGTCCCGCCGCTGAAGGCGATGGCGGACGAGTACGGCGTGCTGCGCGGCCACGTGGAGACCGTCCACTCGTTCACCAACGACCAGAACCTGCTGGACAACTACCACAGCTCGGACCGCCGTGGCCGTTCGGCACCGCTGAACATGGTCATCACCGAGACCGGTGCCGCCTCCGCCGTCGCGAAGGCGCTGCCCGACCTCGACGCGAAGATCACCGGCAGCTCGATCCGGGTGCCGGTGCCGGACGTCTCGATCGCGATCCTCAGCCTGCGGCTCGGCCGCGAGACCACCCGTGAGGAGGTCCTCGACTACCTCCGGGACGTGTCGCTGACCTCGTCGCTGAAGCGCCAGATCGACTTCGTCACCGCCCCCGACGCGGTGTCGAGCGACTTCATCGGCTCGCGCCACGCGTCGATCGTGGACGCCGGCCCGACCATGGTCGACGGGGACAACGCGATCCTCTACCTGTGGTACGACAACGAGTTCGGCTACTCGTGCCAGGTCATCCGGGTCGTCCAGTACGTCTCCGGTGTGGAGTACCCGACCTTCCCGGCCCCGGCGCACTGAGCCCGGCGCACTGAGCCCGGTCCGTCGAGCCCGGCGCTCTGGCCCGGTCCGAAGGCCTCGCGGCCGGGCGCCCGCGGACGCGGCACGGAGGCCCGCTCCACCTCGGTGGAGCGGGCCTCCGCCGCAACGCGCGTGGGGTCGCGCCGCCCGGCGGTCAGGCGCGGCCGGCGGCCTTCTGGGTGCGGCGGGCGAGGGAGTCGACGACCACCGCGGCGAGCAGCACGGCGCCGGTGATCATGAACTGGATGGCGTTGCTCAGGCCCTCGATGTTCATGCCGGACTGGATCGAGCCGATCACCAGTGCGCCGAGCAGGGCCGACCAGGTCTTGCCGCGGCCGCCGAAGAGGCTGGTGCCGCCGATGACGGCCGCCGCGATGGCGTTCATCAGCAGGTTGCCGCCGCCGGAGGTCTGGCTGGCGGACTGGATCTGGGCGGCCAGGAAGAGGCCGCCGATGCCCGCCATGGTGGAGCAGATGACGAACACGCTGATCCGGATCCAGGAGATGTTGATGCCGGCGCGGCGCGCGCCCTCGATGTTGCCGCCGAGCGCGAAGATCTGGCGTCCGTAGGTGGTGCGGCGCAGGACGAAGTCCAGCACCACGATGAAGATCAGGAAGATCAGCAGGGCGAGCGGCAGCCCCTTGTACTGGTTGAGGGTGTACGCGGCGAGGAACGCGACGACGGCCAGCGCCGTCGTCCGCAGCACCAGGTCGGCCACCGGCCGGTACGGCACGCCGGCCGCCCGCCGCCGCCGGGTGTCGTACAGCGAGGCGGCGACGAAGAGCAGCACGCCGGCGGCGGCGGCGCCGTAGGCGGCGAGCTGCTGGCCGTAGATGGTGCTGTAGAGGCGGGAGACGATGTCCGTGCCGGGCAGGTTGACGGTGCCGCTCGCGCCGAGGATCTGCAGCATGGCGCCGTTCCAGCCGAGGTTGCCCGCGAGGGTGACGACGAAGGCCGGCACGCCGACCTTCGCGAAGAAGAGGCCCTGGACCAGGCCGACGACCGCGCCGCCGAGGACGGCGGAGAACAGCGCCACCCACTGGTTGACCCCGTGGGTGACGTCGAGGACGGCGTAGATCGCCGCGCACAGGCCGCTGACCGAGCCCACCGAGAGGTCGATCTCGCCGAGCAGCAGCACGAAGACCACGCCGATGGCGATCATGCCGGTGCCGACGATCTGCTGGGACAGGTTGGAGAGGTTCTGGGCGGAGAGGAAGGTGCTGTCCAGGCTGCCGAAGACGGCCCAGATCACGACCAGGGCCAGGACGACGGGCAGCGAGCCGAGTTCGCCGCTGCTCAGCCGCCGGCGGAACTCGCCCAGGTAGCCCTTGAGGCCCTCCTGGCGCACGATCAGCCGCGGGTCCACGGCCGGGGTCGCGGACGCCGCCACCGGGACGGGGGCGTTGACGCCGCCCTTGGGCATGCTGTCCTCGGGCAGGGGGTGGTGGTGGCGGCCGTCGTCGCCGCCCGGGATGTCGTCGGTCACTGGGAGCCCTCCGTGCCGCGGGCCTGTCGGCGGGTCACCGCGTTGTCCGTGGCACCGGTGATGGCCGAGATGATCTGTTCCTGGTTGGTGGCGCGCCGGTCGAAGACGCCGTTGTTGCGGCCGAGCCGCAGGACCGCGACGGTGTCCGCGACCGCCATCACGTCCGCCATGTTGTGGCTGATCAGGATCACGCCGAGGCCCCGGTCGCGCAGCCGCTCGACCAGGTCCAGGACCTGGGCGGTCTGCTCGACGCCGAGCGCGGCGGTCGGCTCGTCCAGCATCACGACCTTGGGCGACCCGATCAGCGCGCGGGCGATCGCCACCACCTGGCGCTGACCGCCGGAGAGCGAGGCGATCGGGATCCGCACGCTGGGGATGCGGATGGAGAGCGTGTCCAGCAGCTCGCGCGAGCGCTTCTCCATCTCGACCTCGTCGAGGACGGTGAAGCGCTTGATCTCGCGGCCCAGGAAGAGGTTCCCGACCACGTCGAGGTTGTCGCAGAGCGCGAGGTCCTGGTAGACGGTGGCCACCCCGAGGTGCTGGGCGTCCTGGGGGCGGTGGATGGACACCGGGCGGCCCTGCCACTCGATGACGCCCTCGTCCGGCTGGTGCACCCCGGCGATCGCCTTGACGAGGGTGGACTTGCCGGCGCCGTTGTCGCCGACCAGTGCGACCACCTCGCCGGTGCGCACCTCCAGCTCGATGTCGGTGAGCGCCTGGACGGCGCCGAACCGTTTGGAGACCCCGCGCAGGGCCAGTACGGTCTCACCTGCCACAGTGACCAACTCCCTTGCCCCGCCTCCGGGGAGAAGGCGGGGCGTGTTCGGCTTCGGGGTGCCCGGGGTTGCGGGCGACGACCGCGGCGGCCTTCGGCGGCGAGTGGGCGACCGGGTCCGACCGGTGCCGGGCCGCGGGCGGCGCCGGAGGTTGCGTGAGGCCCGGCGACCGCGTGAGGCCCGGCGACTACGTGAGGCCGGCGGCGGCGCAGGCGGCGGCGTAGTCGGGCGTGCAGATCTGCGCGACGGTGTAGAGGCCGTCGGCGACCACGGTGCTCTTGATGTTGTCCTTGACCAGCACCACCGGGGTGATCAGGTCGGCCGGCACCTTGTTGCCGCTGCCGTTGGTCACCGTGACGGGCACCAGCGAGGCCTCGGGGGACTTGCCCTGGGCGAAGGCCACCGCCATCCGCGCGGCCGCCTCGGTCTCCGGCTTGAACGGCTTGTAGATCGACATCGTCTGGGTGTTCACCAGGATCCGCTGCACCGCGTCCAGCTGGGCGTCCTGGCCGGTCAGCGGCACGCTGAGGCCGGCCGCCTTCAGCGCGGTCGCGATACCGGCGGCCATCCCGTCGTTGGCCGAGTAGACCCCGACGACGTTCGGCGCGCCGATCGCGGTGATCGCGGCGGCGGCCTCCTGGTTGGCGTTGTTCGGGTCCCAGTTCGGCGTGTCGTACTCCTTGCCGATCTTGAGCTTCCCGTCGATGGCGCTGTGCGCGCCCGCCTTGAAGTCGGCCGCGTTGGGGTCGGTCGGCGAGCCGTTGATCATGATGACCGACCCGGAGTTCGCCTTGTCGCCGACGGCCGCCACCAGGGCCTGCCCCTGCAACTCGCCGACCTTCTTGTTGTCGAACGACACGTACGAGTCGACCGGCCCCTGCGCCAGGCGATCGTACGCGACCACCTTCACGCCCGCGTCGTGCGCCTTCTGGACGGAGGACTGGATCGACTTGGAGTCCACCGCGTCCAGGATCAGGACCGTGTCGCCCTTGGTCAGCGCGGTGTCCACCTGGGTCTGCTGGGTGGTCGCGTTCTCGTTGGCGTTGTAGTAGTCGATCTGCGCGTTCGGTGCCAGTTCCTTGATCTTCTGCTCGATCAGCGGGCGGTCGAACTGCTCGTACCGGGTCGTCTTGGTCTCCGGCAGCAGCAGCCCGATCTTGACCGCCCCTCCCGCGCTCGCGCTCGCACTGCCCGAGGACGTGGTGCCGGTCGACTGCTTGGCGCTGCCGCACGACGCCAGGCCCATTCCGACGGTCACCACTGCGGCCACCGCGACGACGCGGCGTAGCCCGATGCTCATGAGGATGCCTCTCCGGTTGAGTCCACCCCCGCCTCCGAGTCTGGGAACACCGGGGTCCCGGCACGATCCGGACTGCGCCGAACGGGCGGCACGGCCGTCCGTCCGGGGGAGCGGGCGTCGGGGGTGCGGCGGGAGCGGGCGTCGGGGGTGGGCGCGGTGGAGCGGTCGGAGTGGGTGCGGTGGAGGGGGAGCGGTGGAGTGGGCGGCGGGAGGCCGCGGGCGTCGCGGCACGCCGCCGACGGGTCCGGAGGCGCGCACCCCCGTGGATGTTGGACGACTGTTAACCCCGCTGTGACCTGCTGCTTCCCGTCGCGCCCCGGCCGGGACGTTCGAATGATCAAGGGGTGGGCGCGGGGCCGGCCGGAGGGTGTCCCAGGTCACGGACGACCGGGGAAATGGTCTATACCAATGCGGTACTGTGGCCGTGGAGCTGTCAGAAACGCGGCTGTGGGGGCCTCATGACTGTCCAACATCTTCCTCAACCTCCTTCCGATCAGGAGCTGTACTGGTACTTCGGACCACAGCGCCGCTGGGTGCTCGTTCTCACCTCGCTGGCCTTCGTCTTCACTGCGGCGACCATGTTCACCTTCTCGCTGCGCACCCCGGCCCTCTGGGGCTTCCTCGCCGTCCTCGCGCTCAACGTGGTCGCGCTCGGGCTCTCCTCGGTCAACAGCCTCCGCCAGCGGCGGCTGACCAGGCAGTCGCACGAGGTCCTGGTGCACGCCTGGAACCCCGTTGAGCTGCCGACCGTCGACCTCTACCTGCCGACCTGCGGCGAGCCGCTCGACGTCCTGGAGAACGCCTACCGGGCGGTCCGGGCGCTCGACTGGCCGGGCGCGCTGACCGTCTGGGTGCTCGACGACGCCGACCGCGCCGAGGTCGCCGACCTGGCCGCCGCGCACGGCTACGCCTACGTGGTGCGCCCCGACCGGGGGCACCTCAAGAAGGCGGGCAACCTCAACCACGCGCTCACCCTGAGCCGCGCCGAGTACATCGCCATCCTGGACGCCGACTTCGCGCCCCGGCCGGACTTCCTGCGGCACCTGGTGCCGTACTTCGCCGACGCCCGGATCGGCATCGTGCAGAGCCCGCAGTGCTTCGACACCGACGAGTCGATGGGCTGGATCCAGCGCGCCGCCGGTTCGGCGCAGGAGTGGTTCTTCCGCTGGATCCAGCCCTCCCGGGACGCCAGCGACGCGGCGATCTGCTGCGGCAGCAACGCGGTCTACCGGCGCGCGGCGATCGACGCGGCCGGCGGCTTCGCCCGGCTCGACCACAGCGAGGACCTCTTCACCGGCCTCGGCGTGTACGAGAAGGGGTACCGGACGCTCTACGTCCCGGTGCTGGTCGCCAAGGGCACCTCGCCCGACAACCTCGCCTCCTACGTCAACCAGCAGTACCGCTGGGCGATGGGCAACCTGCACCTGCTCGGCTCGCCCGTCCTGAAGCGGATCCGGGCACCCTGGCGGATGCGGCTCTGCTTCTACGAGGGCGTCGTCGGCTACCTGGCCGCCGCGGTGAACCTCTTCGTGGCACCGCTGCCGCCGCTGGTGATGATGTTCTGGTACCCGGACCAGATCCGGCCCTGGCACGTCCTGCCGCTGCTCGCGCCGCTCTGGCTCTGGCACGTGCTGCTGCCCCGGATCAGCCGGACCCGCTGGCGGATCGAGGTGATCCGCTCCAACGTGCTGATGAGCGTGGCCGCCGGGGCCGCCTTCTGGCACACCCTGCGCGGCCGCAGCGCGGCCTGGGTGCCCACCGGCGCCGGCCGGGCGAAGCCGGGCGGGCTGGCCCGCCGGGTCGTCCTGGTCTCGCTCGGCTGGCTCTGCGCCTCCGTCGGCGCGGCCGCCGCGGGCCTCGCGCTGGCCGTGGCCCGCAACGGCTGGGAGCCCAACTGGGGCCTCGGCCTCTACCTGGCCGTGCAGTGCCAGATCGGCCTCCCGCTGATCCGCGACCTGGTCGGCGAACTCCGCCCGGCCGACGGGGGGAGCGCGGCCGCCCCGGCCCGCCCCGGCGTCCTGCGGCGGCTGCTGCCCCCGCGCGCGGCGCGGACCGGCATGCTGCCCAGGCGCTGGCCCGAAGCGCTGGCCGCCACCGCCACTCTCGTGCTCACCGCCCTGCTGGCCTCCGGCTGGGTCCGCCCGATGCTGCCCTGGCTGGGTTGAAAGGTCGTCACACCGATGTCCCCGACCACGGGTCCGGACCTCCTGCCGGACACCTACACCATTCCCGGTCCGCCGCGCGGCGGCTCCGGCTCCCGGGGCTCCGGCGCGCGGGCGTCCGGCAGCCCGGGGCCGGCCCCCCGCGAGGCCGGCTTCCGTCCCGACATCGAGGGCCTGCGCGCGGTGGCGGTCCTCGCGGTGCTCGCCTTCCACGCCTCCGTGCCCGGACTGGCCGGCGGGTTCGTCGGCGTCGACGTCTTCCTCGTCGTCTCCGGCTACCTGATCACCGGCCTGCTGGTGCGCGAGGCCGTCACCACCGGCCGGATCCGGCTGGGGGAGTTCTTCTCCCGCCGGGCCCGCCGGCTGCTGCCGTCCGCCGCGGTGGTGCTCGGCGCGGTCGCGCTGGCCGGCGCCTGGCTGACCGTCCCGCTGCGCCGCGCCGACCTGGAGCACGACGTGCTCGCCGCGGCGCTCTCCGTCGCCAACTGGCGCTTCATCTCCGAACAGACCGACTACCTCGCGGCCGGGCGCGACCCGAGCCCGCTGCTGCACTTCTGGTCGCTCGCGGTGGAGGAGCAGTTCTACCTGTTCTGGGCGCCGTTGGTCGCGCTGATCGTGTTCCTGGCGGCCCGGGCGGTCCGCCGCGGCCGGGCCGTCCGGACGACGGCGGCCGTGGTCGCCGGAGCGCTGACGCTGGCCTCCTTCGCCCTGTCGCTGCACTGGACCCGGGGCTCGGTCTCGCTCGCCTACCTCGGCACGCCGTCCCGCGTCTGGCAGTTCGGGGTCGGGGCACTGCTCGCCCTGCTGCCCTGGCACCGGCTGCGCGGACCGCGCCCGCTGCGCCTGCTCACCGGCTGGGCCGGCCTGCTGGCCATCGGCTGGTGCGTCCTCGCCTACGACGCCGGCACCCCCTACCCGGGGTACGCCGCGCTGGTGCCGACCGTCGCCACCGCCGCGATCATCCTGGCCGGGACGCCCGACCGGCGCGCCGGCCGGGGGGCGGCGGGCGCCCCTGGCCTCGGGGTGGACCGGCTGCTGGGCCTGCGCGCCCCGCGCGCGATCGGGCGGCTCTCCTACAACCTCTACCTGTGGCACTGGCCGGTCCTGGTGCTCGCCGAGGCCCGGCTCGGCACGCTCGGCTGGCCGGCCAAGGTGGCGCTGAGCGCGGCGGCCGCGCTGCCCGCCGCGGCGGTGCTGCGCTGGATCGAGCAGCCGCTGCGCCGCAGCCGGACCGTCTCCGAACTCCCCAGGCGCGGACTCTCGTTGGGATTGACCGCGGTGATCGTCCCGGTGGTGCTGGCGTTGGTCGTCGGCACCGGTACGCTGCGACTGCTCGGCCCGGCCGGGCCGGTGGACCTGCTCGGTCTGCCGCCCGGCTCGCCCGACGGCACCTCGCTGCTGGTCCGCACCGCCGCCGCGCCCAAGAGCGGACCGGTCGTCCCGGCCGCGGCGCAGGCGCGCAAGGACTTCCCGCCGGACGGCGAGTGCGAGGTGGCGCCGAGCGCCGTCACCAGCCCCGCCTGTCTGTTCGGCGACACCACGAGCCCGGACCGGATCGTCCTGCTCGGCGACTCGCACGCCGGCCAGTGGTTCTCCCCGGTGCTGGCCATCGCCGCCCAGCGTCACTGGGCGCTGGAGGAACTGGTCAAGCAGGGCTGCCCGCTGCCGGAACTCGACGTCGTCAACCCGCAGTTGGGGCGGACCTACTGGGAGTGCGACAGCTGGCGGACGGCCGCCCTGGAGCGGCTGAGGAACGGGCCGAAGCCCAAGCTGATCGTCGTCTCCGCGCTCAACCGCTACACCGACGACCGCCGGGTCCTGCTGGAGGGCTGGGAGCGGACGCTGGCGCCGCTGCGCGCGCTCGACGTGCCGATCGTCTACATCCAGGACACCCCGATCCCCGGGACGGACGTCCCGGCCTGCGTCTCCGGGCACACCGAGGACCCGGCCGCCTGCGAGTTCCCGCGCGGCCGGGCGCAGTGGCCGGACCCGCTCGCCGAGGAGATCGCGGCCGGACGGGTCCCCGGTGTCCGGTCGGTCGAGCTGAACTCCGTGCTGTGCCCCGGCGCGGGGCGCGGCTGCCCGGCCGTCCTGGAGCGCATCCTGCTCTACCGGGACGACGCGCACCTGACCAACGTCGCGGCCGTCGTCCTCACGCCCCGGCTCGACCGGCTGCTGACCGAGGCCGGGCTGGTGCCCGCCACCGGTGCTCCGAACGGCACCGGTACGGGGACCGGGGGCGCCGACGGCTGGACCCCGGTGCTGCGGGACGACTTCGACGGCCCGGCCGGCAGCCGCCCCTCCGCCGACCGCTGGCAGTACGACCTGGGCACCTGCTACCCGGGCTGCCCGGCCCCCCAGTGGGGCACCGGGGAGATCGAGACGATGACCGACTCGACCGCCAACGTCCGGCTCGACGGCCGGGGCGCGCTGGAGATCGTCCCCACCCTGGAGAACGGCCGCTGGAGCTCGGGCCGGATCGAGTCCCGCCGCTCCGACTTCGCGCCGCCGCCCGGCGGGGTGCTGCGGATCGAGGCCTCGATCGCCCTGCCCGACGTCACCGGGCCGGCCGCCGCCGGCTACTGGCCGGCCTTCTGGACCCTCGGCGGTGAGCTGCGCAACGGCTACACCGGCTGGCCCGCGATCGGCGAACTCGATGTCATGGAGCAGGTCAACGGCCGTGACTCGGTGTTCGGCACGATGCACTGCGGCACCCTGGAGGGCGGCCCCTGCCAGGAGCCGAAGGGCCTCGGCTCGGGTGACCAGCCGTGCGGCGCGGACTGCCGTACCGGCTTCCACCGGTACGCGGTGGAGGTCGACCTCACCCCCGGGGCCGAGCAGGTCCGCTGGTACCTCGACGGACGTGAGCACCACCGGGTGACGGCCGACCGGATGGACCGGGCGACCTGGGACAAGGCCGTCAACCACGGCCTGTTCCTGATCCTGAACGTCGCCGTCGGCGGCAACCTGCCCGCCGCGCTCGGCGCCACCCCCGGCCCGGCCACCGAGCCCGGCCACCCGATGCGGGTGGACTACGTCGCCGTCTCGACCCGGGGAGGCAGCCGCCCCTGACCGCCCCTGCCCGGCCGGGGCCGCCCCCGCCCGCCGGCGGGGGCGGCCCCGCGCGTTCCGAGCCCGGCCGCGACCGGGGCGGTGGGCGGTTCGGGTGACGGGCGGCGGTGTGTCCGGGCTGCGCGCGGGCCCGGCGGCGGTGGCCGCTGTGTATACGTGGCAGTCGGGTCCGACCCCGCACTGACCGCTTCGGAAGGGATGGCCATGACCCAGTCGCATGCCAGGGCCGCGAAGAGCATCGACGAGGTGATCGGGCGGATGCGGGCGATCGAGGCCCGGCTGGATCCGGCGGACGGCGTGGCCTGCTTCACCCGGATGTACCTGCGGGTCGCCGAGCTGACCGGCCGGCAGCTCGCCGCGGGCTCCTTCCAGGACCGGGCGTTCGTCGAGGACCTGGCGGTGTTCCTCGCCCACCAGTACGTCGACGCGGTGGACGCCGCCGACGCGGGCCGCCCGGTCAACGAGGCCTGGCAGCCGCTGTTCGAGGCCCGGGACGACCGGGCGGTCCGGCCGATCCAGTTCGCCTTCGCCGGGATGAGCGCACACCTGAGCCACGACCTGCCGCTGGCCCTGGTCGCCACCTGCATCGAGCGCCGCACCACGCCGGACACCCCGCCCGTGCACGCCGACCACCTCAGGGCCGCCGAACTGCTCGAAGAGGCCGAGACCGAGGCCCGCGCGTCCTTCGGGGCCGAACTCACCGCGCCGGACGCCCGGGCCGCCGAGTCGCTGCGGCACCTGGTCGGCAGCTTCTCCGTCGCCCGGGCCCTGGACGCCGCCTGGGCCACCACCCAGACGCTCTGGCACGAGCGCAATCTGCGCCCCTTCCACGACGCCACCCTGGCCGCCGTGACCGGCGGCGCGGTGCTGGCGGCGCGGCTGCTGGTCACCCCGGTCCTGCCGCCGGTCGAGCCGCCGGGTGGTTCGCCCGTCGAGCCGCCCGCCGAGCCGCCCGTCGCCGGGGACTGACCCCCGGCCCCGCACCCCGGCCGCCCGGCTCGCGCGGTCGGCCCAGCCCGACGGGCGGTGCCCCGGCCGGGCGGCTGGACTGGTGGGCGACCGCCTCCTCCGAAAGGGCCGCCGATGTCCGCCTCGCCCCGCACCTACGACGACCTGAGCGCGCTGGTCGTCAACTGCACCCTCAAGCGCTCGCCCGAACGCAGCCACACCCAGGGCCTGATCGACGTCAGCACCGGCATCCTGCAACGCCAGGGCGTCCAGGTCGACGTGCTCCGGGCGGTCGACCACGACATCGCCACCGGCGTCTGGCCCGACATGACCGAGCACGGCTGGGAGACCGACGACTGGCCGGTCCTCTACAGCCGGGTGATGGCGGCCGACATCCTCGTCCTGGCCGGACCGATCTGGCTGGGGGACAACTCCTCGGTGATGAAGCGGGTGATCGAGCGGCTCTACTCCTGCTCCTCGCTGCTCAACCCCGAGGGCCAGTACGCCTACTACGGCCGGGTCGGCGGCTGCCTGATCACCGGCAACGAGGACGGCGCGAAGCACTGCGCGATGAACGTCCTCTACTCGCTCCAGCACCTCGGCTACGTGATCCCGCCGCAGGCCGACGCCGGGTGGGTCGGCGAGGCGGGGCCGGGGCCGTCCTACCTCGACGCGGGGTCGGGCGGTCCGGAGAACGACTTCACCAACCGCAACGCCACCTTCATGACCTGGAACCTGCTGCACCTGGCCCGGATGCTCAAGGACGCCGGAGGCATCCCCGCCCACGGCAACCAGCGCTCCGAGTGGGACGCCGGCTGCCGCTTCGACTTCGAGAACCCCGAGCACCGCTGACCGGCCCGAACGGAGGCGGTCAGCCGATGAGGCCGATCCGCCGTCCGCCCCGCTCGTGCAGTCGGCGGAGGAAGGACAGCACGCCGGCCGAGCCGCCGGCCCAGGTGGCGCTCGACCCGGTCAGGCCGGCGTCCGGGAACACCGGGCGGGCCGGGGTGCCGCCGCTGCGGCTGAGGACGATGGAGGCGACCGTCCCGGCGGCGTCCCGGAACTCCTCCGGCCCGGACGCACCGGAGGCCCCGGACGCCCCGGCGACGTCCAGCAGCAGGTCGCCCACCCCCGACAGGCCGCAGCACTGGCCGGTCAGCGGCATGCGGGGGGCCAGCGCGAAGCAGGTCCGCGCGGCCCGACGGGCGAGGTCGAGGTGGCCGGGTTCGCCGAGGCGGTCGGCGGCCCGGACGAGCACCGCTCCGATCCCGGCCAGGCCCCGGCACCACGAGCCGTAGCGGCGGGTCGCCCCCGGGAGGCCCGCCGCCGCGATGATGCCCGGGGTGAGGGCGGCGAGGTGCGCGCAGGCCTGCCGGGCCCGGCGGGCGGCGGCGGGATCGCCGGTCGCGTCCGCGTACTCCAGCAGGAAGTAGGCGACGCCCGCCTCGCCGTGCGCCAGGCCCTCGCGCAGGGCGGCGCTGCCGCTCGTGGCGGCGCCCGCGGGCGTCAGCCGGGCCCGGCCGGCGGCCAGCATGCGGTCGCAGGCGGCGGCGACGGCGAGGTGCCGGTCGGCGAGCGGGGCGTCGCCGGCCGCGCGGGCGTGCCGGGCGAGCAGCAGCCGCCCGACGCCGATGCCGGCGACGCCCTCGATCAGGTCCGCTTCGGGCGGTCCGCCGTCCGGTCCGCGGGTGGGCAGGGTCGGGCGGCCGGCCGGTCCGGCGGTGGTGGCCGGGGCCGCGTCCGGGCTGTCCGTCGTCGTCGCTGCCGTCGTCGCTGCCGTCGTCGCTGCCGTCGTCGCTGTCGCTGTCGCTGTCGCTGTCGCCGTCGCCGTCGCGGCTTCGGCGAGGAAGAGGTCGACGCCCGTGCGGCCCGCGTAGAAGCCCGGGGACAGGCTCCGGTCCTGGCCCGCCGTCCACCGGGCCAGGGCGTCGACGGCGTCGCGCACCCCCGGTCGGTGGAGGTGGTGGAGGAGCTCCAGGCCGAGCCCGGAGCTTCCGCCGTAGAGGTCGACCGGGGTCGGGATCCGCGCGCGGGCGGCGAGCACCGGGTCCGCGATCCGGTGGGCCTCGGTGACGCAGTACGCCGTGGTGTGCTCGATGATCTCCGCGAGCAGGTCGTCGTCGAGTCGGGGCCGGTCCTGCCTTCGGGGCGCCCCGGACGGCCGGAACACCCGGGGTGCCCCGGTGCGGAGCCGGTCGGCGCCGGCCGTCCGCACGACCGGGTCGAAGCTGGTCAACTCGGCGACGGCCGCCCGGATCCAGTGGTGTCGCTCGTCCGGAAGCGCCCAGGCCAGACCGGCGAGGGTACGGTCCCGGTTGACGGCGGTGTCGGTGTCGACGACCACCGGGTCCAGGCCGGTGGCGGCGAAGCAGAGGGTGGCGCCCAGCGCGTAGTAGTCGTCGGCGGGCTCGGCCGGTCCGGTGGCGCGGCGGACCGGGGCGCTGTAGCCGGGGGTCGAGCCGTCCGGACCGACGCCGGCCAGCGCGCTGATCCCGAAGTCGACCACCTGACAGCGGCCGCGGTCGTCCAGCACGACGTTGTCGGGCTTGAGGTCGCGGACGACCACGCCCCGGAGGTGGATCTCGTCCAGGACGTGGAGCAGCCCGGCGGCCAGCCCGGAGAGCGTGCGGGCGGGCCGGGCCGGGTCCTCGCCGTACGGACCGCGGTCCTGGACGTCCCGCCGCAGGTCCCGGTCGCCGCAGCTGCTCATCACCAGGTACTCGTCCGAACGGTGCCGGAAGTAGTCGAGCGCGCGGGGCACCCCGGTGACGGTGTCGAGCGCGGCCAGCACCGTCCGTTCGTTGCGCAGCCGGTCGCGGGTGTCCGCACCGGACTCGTCCTCGGCCACGAAGGCCCGCGCCTGCTTGACGACCACCGGCTCGCCGGTGACCCGGTCGACCGCGCGGTAGACGTTGCCCTGCGGTTTGCGCGCGATGCCGCGGGTGACCCGGTAGCGGCCTCCGCCGAACCCGGGGGCGGAGAGCGGCCGGGCGGCGTGCCCGGGGTGGTGGGCGAAGGGGTCCTCGGCCCAGGGCGGGCACCGGTACGACCCGCCGGCCAGGCCGTCGAAGACCCGTCCGTCCGGGCCCGTCATGACCGACTCCAGCCGCCCGCTCCGACCGGTCCGGTAGTCACCCGTGAAGGGGCCGTAGCGGTAGTAGACGGGGGCGTCCGGGTCGACCCGCCGGTCGCTCACGATCCGCGGGCCCTCGCGGCCCCGCAGCACGGCGACGAGCTCGTCGGCGAGCCCGACGACGCCACCGGGTGCCGGGTAGACGGTGACCGCCTTGCCGACGGCACCCGCGCTCGACGCGCCGGAGTTGAGCGTCCGCAGGGTCTCCGGGCTCCTGGCCCACTTCGCGTGGCAGACGTGCCGCCGAAGCACCGGCAGGACGAGGCCGGTCACGGTGTCGAGCTCGTCCGGCCGGGTGGAGACGTGCAGCTTCCAGCCGTGGTCCATCGCCGGCATCCGCGAATCGTTCAGGTACGACCAGGTGTCGTCGGACCACCCGCCGCGGCCGGCGATGGACCCGGTCACCGCTAGGAGTTGAAGTCGCAGGCGAAACGGGTGGTCGCGGTGACCCACGGGTCGGCGAGACAGGCGGTGACCTCGTGGTCCTTGCGGTCGTCGTCCTCGAACAGGATGGCCTCGTCGTCGACCACCAGCGGACCCGCGTCGCGGATCTCGTCCATCATGGCTACGGGCATGTGACGCCTCCAGGCTCGTCGTACGTCCGCACCTCGGTACCTCCGCAGGTCTGCACGTCGGTACGGCCGTACGTCCGGCGACGGCGCGGGATGCGGCCGTCGCGGAACCGCCGGGCCGGGTGGGGCCGGGGTTCTGACCCCCGAAGGTAGGTAGGAATGATTGGTCTGACAAGGGGTCAGGACGCACGAGGTTCACAGGGTCGACACATGCGTGGAGGGCCGGTGTGCGCGGCGGGAGCCTGCGCGGACGGTCGGGCGGGCGGTGGTGAGAGGCTCCGCGGTGAGGTCGGATTCGGCGTGGAGTGCTGAACGGCTCATCTGGGCAATGAACATGACGACACATCAGATCTCACTGCGAGGCGGAAGGATGCCGCGGCGCACCCGGCTGCGCCGGGCGCCCGTCGCCGTGCTCCGGGCAGTCGCCGTCCGCCTCGGGTGCCGGGCCCTACGGCGTTGACGCCCACCGCCGCCGGGGCGGAGCGTGGCCGTGACACGGCTCCGCACCCTGCGGTGCGGCGCGCCGGACGGACGGGCCGACGCCCGGTCCCCGAACGTGAGGAACTCCCGTGCGAGCCACCGAACCCACCCGAAGAGCCCCCCTCCTCGCGGTCTGCGCCCTCGCGCTGGCCGCCCTGCTCGGGCCGGCGGTCACCGCCGTCGCGGCCCCGGCCACCCCCGCCGCCGACCCGCCGTTCGGGACACAGGCCCGGATCGGCCTGTACGCCCCCGTCCCGGCCGGGTGGGCGGTGATCGGTCAGGACCGGGCGAGCTCCCAGAAGACCGTCGAGTACCTCGGCGGAGCGCCCTATCTGGCGCGGGTCGCCGTCCTCGCCAACACCGGCGTGCCCGCCGGCTGGGTGCTGGTCTCGGTCTCCATCGACGCCCGGACCTCCCAGGTCGCCTACCTCGGGGGCGCGCCGCACGGCGCGACGGCCACCGCCGACGTCGCCTGCGCGATGCCCGGCGGCCGGGTCTACGGCTACCCCGTCCCGGCCGGCTGGACGATCACCGGCAGCGGTGCCAACTCCTCCTGCTCCTGGCAGAACCTGCGCTACCCCTGACCCGCGCTGCCGCCCGGCGTCGCGGGGCCGTGCCCGCGCCGCCGGGCGGCCGTACGGCCGTGCTCCTCAGCGCCCGCCGCAGAGCGCCTCCTCCAGGAAGCCCCGCATCGCCGCGCCCTGGGCCTCCTGGTCCGTCGTGTCGCCGCGGTCGGTGTAGGAGAGCGCGACCTGGCGGTCGGTCGTGGCCCAGAGCTGGGTGGTGTAGCCGAAGATCCCGCCGTTGTGTCCGAGCACCGGGCCGCAGGAGAGCTGGTACCGGGCCAGCCCCAGGCCGTAGTCGAGCTGGTGCGACCCGGGGTCGGTCGGCACCGTGTCGGTCATCTCCCGCATCAGCCGCGGCGGCAGCAGCCGTCCGTCGAGCAGGGCCCGTTCGAAGCGGGCCAGGTCGGCGGTGGTGGAGATCAGCTCCCCGGCGGCGCCGGCCCAGGAGGGGTTCTGTTCGGTGACGTCGACGTACGTCTTCCGGACGGGCGCCGCGTCCTCGACGATCGTCCAGTACCCGTGGGCGTGCGGGCCGGGGATCGTGCTCGCGGTGCCGGGGAACGAGCTGCCGGTCATCCCGAGCGGGCGCAGGATGCGCCGGGTGATCTCCTGGCCGTAGTCGCGCCCGGTGGTCCTCTCGATCAGCAGGCCGAGCAGCGCGTAGTTGGTGTTGGAGTACTGCCATGCGGAGCCCGGCGGGAAGTACGGCGGGTGGGCTGCCGAGGCCGCGACCAACTCCCGGGCGGTGACGGTGCGCTGGAGCCCGCCGTCGGCGTACCAGGCGCGGAACACCGCCGGGTCGAACAGTTCGGGGAAGATGCCGCCGCTCTCGTTGGTCGGATCCCACAGGCCCGAGGTGTGGTTGAGCAGCTGGCGCACGGTGATGCCGGCGCCGCCGGGCACCAGGCCGGGCAGGTGCTTCTCGACGGGGTCGTCCAGGTCGAGGCGGTGCTCGCCGACCAGTTGGAGCACGGTGGTGGCGACGAACATCTTGGTCACGCTGCCGGCCCGGAAGCGGCCGTCGGCACGGGCCGGCGCCCCGGTCGCCAGGTCGGCCACCCCCGAGGCGCCGCGCCAGACCCCGCGGCGGTCGCGGATCTCGGCGATCGCCGAGACCGCCCCGGCGTCGGTCAGGGCCCGCAGGGCCTGCCGGCGCTTCTGGGCGACGGGGTCGCGGTCGGCCCGGGCGTCGGTGGCGCCTGAGGCGTCGGCCGGGGCGTCGGCCGACGGCGCGCCCGCCGGGGCCGCCAGCGCGGGGGCCGCGGGCGCGGCCAGGACGAGACAGACCGCTGCGGCCACGGCGTAGGCGAGACGGCGCTTCATTGGGTTCCTCCCCGGCTGTGGGCGGACCGCGTCCGCCTCCGGCCCCAGCCTCGCGGTCGCCCGGCGCCGGAGCGTCACCCTGGCTGAGGAGCCGCCCCTCGGTCTACGGAGGTACCGGTGTACGCCGCCGGAAGGAGGCTGAGACAAGGCGAGTTGCACGCCGGCTGTGGAGAGCGCCGATGGTCTGGTGCGGTGTCGGCCGGCGCGTCTGCCTGGAGCGAGGCATGGTAGGTCATGCGGGTCCAAGAGGACGTCAGGGACGTCTCCGAACTCCTGCGGCTGTTGGGATCCGAACACGACGAGACTGCCGCACGCACCCCGTCCGGGTTCGTGACCTGCACGAAGTCCTCGGGCCGCCCGCTGACAAGCACTCGATCATGTCACCCGCTCCCGCCCGGGACGACTCGTTCGGCAGGGACTCCTCACCCAACCCGGAAGCTACCAGAAACGGACTTGACGTCCTCTTACAAGTCCAGGTACCACTCAGGCTGTTCGGCCTCACGGATCCGCTGGAGCGGGAATTCGTGGAGGTCGAGCCGGCGTTCGGCGCGCTCGGATTCCTCGTCCGAGAACAGCTCGCGGAACCACGGAAGGCAGACCGCGTACTCCACGCTCGCGTCCAGGCGGCCGAGCTCCCACAGCGTGGCGAAGCCTGTGGACGTACCCGCCGCGGACGAAAGGAGCCGTTTGGTCGCCTCCACAGCGCCGTGCCGGCGGACCATCTGGAGGAACAGTGTCGGGTTGTAGCCCTTGCGTTGGAGGCCGGGTATTCCGGCCAGGACGTATCGCTCGAACTCCCGTGCGAGGACTGCCTGGCGGGTCTCACCGCTCATGGTTCCGAAGCTCCTCAGAAGTGTGGATGAACCGATCAGCTGGACAGGAAGCGGCTGGGCTCGCCGTGCCAGGAGATGCGGAGGGAGTCGCGGGCCCGGGTCGTCGCGACGAAGAGCAGGGACCGCGCCTTTCGGAGCTCACGTTGGTAGCGGGCTGGGTCGGTGGTCCGGTACTGCTCGATGAAGGTACGGGGGAGGACGCCGTCGCCGGCTGCGGCGATGGCCAGCCGCTGGTATTCGAGGCCCTTGAAGCGGTGCATGGTCCCGACATGGACCTCGCCGTCGCCGCGGGCGCCGTCCTTGGTGAGTTCGGCGCAGGTGATGCCTGCGGTGGTGGTCAGGTAGTACATGACCTCGTTGACCTTGTTGCGGTCTGCGACGCAGACGGCCATCAGACCGCGGCCGTCGCGGGTGGTCCGTCCGGTCTCGTCGGTGGTGAGCTCGGTGCGCCAGGTCCGGAGGGTGTCGGCCAGACCGGCGAGTTCCTCGGCCCAGCTGGAGTGTCCGGAGAGGACGGGGGCCGGACCGCTGAGGACGGAGCGGAAGCCGGCGAGGTTGTCCTTGCCGTCGTCGAGGTCGTCGAACTCCACCTCCCGACCGGTGACGACGGTGATGGCCCTGCTGAGGATCTCTTTGGTGGTGCGGTAGCTCAGAGTGAGCCGGCTGGAGCGGCCGCGGATGTTGATTCCGACCGCGCCGAGAGAGACCTGGTTGTCGTAGATCCGCTGGTGGGTGTCACCGGCGATGAAGAGATCGTCGGGGCCCTCGGCGATCATCGCGCGCAGCATCTTCCAGT
The DNA here is from genome assembly GCF_042752535.1 of Kitasatospora sp. NPDC059327. Classification (NCBI taxonomy): domain Bacteria; kingdom Bacillati; phylum Actinomycetota; class Actinomycetes; order Kitasatosporales; family Streptomycetaceae; genus Kitasatospora; species Kitasatospora sp. NPDC059327. Next base: position 51,472 of record NZ_JBHYYB010000005.1, read on the forward strand.
GCGCGGGGCTGAGGTCCTGCGCCTCGTCGACGACGATGTGCCGGTAGCGGTGGCGCAGGTACTGCATGCCCGATCCGGCGTCGCGGTGGATGAGGTCCTGCGCGCCGATTCCGTCCTTGTACTCGGCCCGGGCACGGATCTTGGCGGCACGTCCGATCTCGAAGCGGGCCGCGCGTTCGGCGGCCTGGCTCCAGGTCTCCAGGTTCAGCTTGTCGAGGCGGGCGGTGTAGTGCTCCAGCAGCTTCCAGACGGCGCTGCGCTCCGCGCGGTTCAGCGGCCGGCCCCGTCCGGCCCGGCGGGCCTGGAGATAGGCGGTCCGGGTCGGTACCGCCTGGCCGAGTACGACCTGCTCCCACTCCTCCAGCAGGAACTCGGGTTCCCAGGCGCGTTCGTCCATCTCCATGAGGAGATCCCGCAGCTCCCGGAGCGCGACCTGGTTGTCCACGCGGTTGCGCGCGCGGCCGGAGAGGCTGTTCTCGGCCAGTACCCGTGCGGTGAGCTGGTCGATGTGGGCGACCTCGACGCGGGCGAGCTGCTCGGGTTCCAGCAGGGAGGTGAGTCGGGCCCGCAGGTCGGTGGTGAGGTTCTTGGTGAAGGTGGTGAGCAGGATCGGCTTGTCCTGGCCGGGCGGCAGTTGTGCGGCGAGGTGGGCGACACGGTGGAGGGCGACGACGGTCTTGCCGGTGCCCGGTCCTCCCGACACCCTGGCCGCGCCGCTGTAGACCCGGTCGACCAGGCGGGCCTGGGTGGGGTGGAGGAAGACCCGCCAGGCGCGGAAGTCGCCCTCCTCGATGGCGGCGCGCAGGACGTCGTCCGAGGTGACCACGGTGACGGTGGTGCGGGCCAGGGCCGCGTCGAAGTCCTCGGGGTTGGGTCGCTGGTCGAGCTGCACCGGCGCGGTGATCTCGCGGCGGACGTCGTCCAGCGGGATACCGGCGGCGAGGCCGTAGAGCACGTCCTTGGTGAGCAGCGGGGCGCCCTGGACGAGTTGGTCGAGCTCTTCGCTGGTGGTGACGAGCAGGGCCAGCTCGATCAGGGCCCCGGTGACGCCCAGCTCGCGAAGCAGCTCGGCGTCGTAGGCGGCCAGCAGTGGCGGGGCCTGCTCCGCCGAAGCAGTGGCCGGGGTGGCTGCGGGTACGGCGGGAGGCGGAACCTCGTCCGGCTCCGGCTCGGGCTCGGCAGGTGTCAGTTCGATGCCGGCGCGGCGCAGCGCGCTCTCGCCGACCACCGAGAGGTCGACGAACTCGATCTCGCCGGTGACCCGGTTGACCGCGACGGACAACTGCTCGTAGACGTCACGGCGGTGCCGGACGGCGATGGCCAGCCAGCTCTCCTCGCCGTCGGCGCCGATGCCGGTGCGGGTGAGCAGGACCCGGTAGGAGGCGTTGAGGCGGGCGGAGAAGATCCGGCCGTCGCCCTTCAACGGCTTGAGGCGGAGCTTGGCGAGCCAGGGATCCTGCCGGAAGGCGCGACTGAAGTCGTAGAACGCACCCTTCACCTGGTGATCGAGCTTGTAGAGCTCCTGTTCGGCCTTCTGGTACAGGCTGAGCCGGGCGGTCATCGGGAGGAGCCTTCCAGGTCGTGCGGCGTACCGGTCGACGGTGCGTCGGGGAGCAGGGAGATGAGGGTGTCCAGGTGGTCGAGCCAGTCGACGGCGGTACGGGCGGTCCAGCCTTCGGCCCGGTACGCGGCGAGGGCGCGTTCGGTCTCGTCGTGTGCGGCCTGGCCGGCCCCGCCGGCCTCGCCGGCGTCGGTGGTTTCGTCGTTGCCGTCGGGCGCGGCCGCCGGAACGGGCAGGACGGCGACCTTGACGGCCTCGTCGGCCCAGACGAGGTCCGCGGGCCAGCGGCTGTTGCCGAGCTCGTACCCGAACTCCGTCGGTGCCTGCTTGCCGTGGTCGGCGATCCGGGTCGCCAGGTCGAGCAGGGCGGCTTCCTCGCCGGCGTCGATCTCGGGCAGGAAGTCGCTGTCCCAGGCGCTGTCCCGCAGCAGGCCGGCGATGTGCTCCTCGAACGGGGAGTCGGACGGCTGTGCGGCGCCGCCGCATACGGTGAGCGTTTCGAATGGGTAGCCGTTGGCCAGGCCGGTCGTCAGCTGGACCGCGTCGCCCGTGGTTCGGGGCAGGAACTGGAGCAGGTTGGACCAGTACAGCCAGGCGCGCCAGCGCAGCCGGTGCTCCTCGGTGCCGAGCGCCGCCGTGTCGTCGTCCAGGCAGGCCAGCACCGTCCAGGCTGGGGCCTCCTGTCCGTCGTCGCGCACCGCGAGCACCAGCTCCAGGCCGTTGTCGTCGGTGCTGCGCAGGACGTGCACCGGAAGGATCGGTGTGTCGTCATCGTCCGGCATCGACGCCGGTGCACCGAGCGCTGTCCGGAGGGTGTGCAGGAGCGGGCCGCGTCGGTCGGCCGATCCGGCGAGGGCGGTGCGGGGGTGTGCGGTCAGGCCGCTGACCAGCGCGGTGGCACGGCGCGCCCACAGCTCGGGTGAGGGGTCGCGCAGGTAGCCGATCAGCGTTTCGACGGGGTTGGCGAACATCGTGCCCACCAGCTGGTGCCGGCTGCCGCCCAGTTCCTCGTAGACGTTCTTGGCCGCCTCCTGGGCGGCCCATGCGTAGGGCGGCCAGACGGGGGCGTTGCGGGTGGGCCGCTTCTCGAAGAGGTCGATGTCGTCCCAGGTCAGCTGGAAGGCGATCGCGCCGTCGGCGCGCAGCCCGTTGCGGATGGCGGCGTCCTCGGTGAGGCGGTTGCGGTCGTCGCTCGCGTGGTTGCGGCGCCCGTCCATGTACACCTTCACCGTCCCGGAGGGTCCGCCGACTCGGGTGAAGGTGAAGTCGGTGCGGGTGCCGACGAGCCTCTGCTGGGCGGTGAGCCGCCAGTGGAGCCGCTCCTCGCCGCCGCTGATCTTCAGTTGTCCGCTGGCGCGACCGTCTTCCTCCAGGACGGCGTCCTCGCTCTGCTCGCTCCAGGTCCGCAGCGCGGCGAGGAAGCGGGCCTCCAGGTCGGACTCGATCTGCTTGTCCAGCCCGATCAGGGCGGTGGAGGACACCTCGGTGGTCTCCCACGCGTCGGCACCCTCTCGGTCGTAGAGCAGCGACTCCAGCAGGGCCAGGGCCTGGGCACGGGAGACCTTGGACTGGTACCGCTCGGCGGTGTACCGGTAGAGGCAGCGGTGGCAGGCGCGCCGGTGCTCCTCGTCCTTGCAGGGGCAGTCCAGCAGCGCCTCGCGGGCCTTGAGGAGGGTGGCCTTGAAGACGTCGGGATCGGTCAGCCGGTGCAGGTAGCCGGTGCCGCCGGGAAGGCCGTCGAACAGCACCAGGTACCACCGCCGTTCGCCCGCCCTCGCGTCCGGCTTCGAGGTGAGGGTGTGTTCCAGGTGCTGGGGGTCGCCGCCGAACTGCTTGTCGACGCCGAGGCGCAGCGCCGCCCGGAAGGAGTGGATCTTCTCCTCGACCAGGACCGTCGCGGCGGGCAGCAGGATGCGCAGCGCCTCCGTCCGCAGCTCGTGCGCCAGCAGGACGGGGAGCTGATCGGCCTCCGCGGCCTTCCCGCGCCGCACCGGGCACCACGGCCGGTGGTGCTTGAGGCGTGGGTCGCGGGCGGCGGAGGCGCTCAGTTCGTCCGTGTCGTGGTCGAACACCGGCCGGCCGTCCGCAGTCGCCGCGCCGCAGCCCGTGCAGACGTGGAAGGGGTTGAGCCGGACGGTGTGCCCGGCGAACTCGTCGGTGGCCGGGCTGTCGTAGCGGGCCGGCCCGACGTTGACGGTGCGGATCACGGCGGTGCGGGAGAAGTCCACGCCGAACGTCTCGGTCCCGTGGCGCCAGGAGCCGCGCTCCAGGGACTCCTCCGGGATGTCGACCGCGTGGACGATCTCGTAGGAGCGGTGGTCGCGTTCGTCCCGGTCGTCGCGGATCCTGGCGTCGTCGCGCTTGTCCCGGGCGGTCACCAGGCGCGGCTGGACGATCCTGAACAGGCAGGACCCGTCGTCCGCTATCGCGCCGGTGCGGCAGCGCGGGCAGGCGCTGCGGTCGTTCTCGGCGTCGGTGGTCCGGACGTAGCCGCACTGGGGGCAGACCCGCCAGGTCTGCCAGCCGGGCTGCGAGGCCGTGCCGATGTCGATGCCCGTGATCTCGTGCCGGTACCGGTTGACGTAGAAGGTGTTTCCCGGCGCCAGCTCGCTCAGGGCGAGGCGCTGGGGGCGCTCGTACGGGCGCAGCTCGGAGTCGTACCGGGGCCGCTCGCCCGCCACCCGCTCCTCGGGCCAGTAGAGCGTGGCCTCCAGCACGGTGGTGGCGTCCACCAGCGCGTAGTTGGGCAGCAGCCCGAGCTCGACGAGGGCGCCCTGTCCCGGGGTCTCCTCCAGCAACTTGGTCAGCTGCCGTCCGACACCGCGCCGCTCGGCCTCCAACTCGGCCTTCTGCCGGGCCTCCTCCGGGTCCGCGTCGTGCAGTTCGCCGACGGCGGCGTTGATGTGGCGGATCCGGGCCCGCAGGGTGTCCTCGCGTGCCGCCCACTCCCGTTCGGCCTGCTCGACCGTGCCCTGCAGACCGGCGGTGGCGTAGGCCCGCAGGTCGTCGGCGGACTGCTCGCTCACACCGGTGGGGAAGAGCTCCAGGAACGCGGAGACGGCCACCCCGCCGTGGGCGAGGGCCGCTTCGACGAGGTCGGTCAGGTAGCCCTCCGGCCCGAAGACGTCCTTGGCCTTCCGGGGCAGGGCGGGGAGGACGCGCCCCCCGGCACCGGTCAGCCGCCCGCGGGCGGCGAGGTCCAGCAGGTGGGCCAGGTATTGGCGGCGCAGGATCGCGACCGCCGAGAGGTGGCAGCCCGGCGGGGTGATCGGCCCGGCGATCAGGTCCTTGGGCCGGTCCAGGTAGTAGAGGTCCCGCTTGCGGCGCTCGGGGATGGTGAGCAGGAAGGCGTTGCCGGTCCGGCGCCCGGCCCGGCCGACCCGCTGGGCGTAGCTCGCGGCGTTGCGGGGCAGGGAGGCGAGCACCACGGCGGACAGGTCGCCGATGTCGATGCCCAGTTCCAGGGTGGGCGTGCAGGACAGCACGTTCGGGTCGTTGAAGGCCCGGCCCTCGCCGGGCGCCCGACGGAAGGCCGCCTCGACCGACTCGCGCCGATCGCGGTCCAGCAGGCTGGTGTGCTCGGCCGTCACCACCTGGTAGGGGCCGGCGAGGTGGTACAGCCGGCGGTAGTAGTCGTCCCGGTACTGCCGGTCCCGGGCGTGGACGTCCGACTCCCGGGCGTGGGTGCCGGCGACCAGCCGCCCGGAGGTGCAGCGGTAGGACGGGCAGGGCGCGTCGTGCCACTGCTCCAGCAGGGAGGGGTGAACGGTCTGCTCCCAGAAGCAGACCCGGCAGCGCACGTACGCGGTCTCCACGTCCTCGTCGGAGAGCAACAGCGCGTCGATCGCCCCGGGCTGGAGGCCGTGAATGCGGGTGGCGCCGTCCTTCGCGGTGCGCGCGGAGAGCAGACCGGCCTCGTGGAGCGCGGGCAGCAGCCGGCTCCAGAACTCGGGTGACTGCTCGCGTGGCAGGCCGAGGGTGCGTCCGGCCCAGCGCTCGTGCCAGGCCAGCCGGCCGGTCACCGCGTCGAACTCGCTGCCCTCCTTCGGGCTGGACAGCAGGAAGACCGGGGCCGCGACGCCCTTGGGGAACGCGGGCATGCCGGACGGGCGCTGTCCCCAGATGAAGTAGCGGCTGGTGCCGGTCTCGGAGAGGTACCTCTCCAGCCAGCGGTGCTTGATCGCGCCGCGCCAGCGCAGCCGCTCCAGGAAGATCCGCAGGAACGCCAGGTAGCGCGCGTCCTCGACCGGCTCCAGCATGTCGCCCCGGACGCTCTCCAGGTGCGCGTTCCGGACGAGCGCGACGGCGGCCTCGGGGTCGGCGAGGCGGACGTGCGCGGCGGCGGTGCGGGTCAGCTCCAGGGTGCGGCCCTGCCGGGCGCGCAGGCCGAACTCCAGCAGCGTCTGGAAGGCCAGCCGTTCGCCGATCAGCTCCCAGGTGGCCCGGTCGCCGCCGCGGGACTTCCCGGACAGCAGACGGGCGACCCCTCGCAGGTCGTGCAGGTCCGGCGGGACGACGGCGGCCAGCGTCCGGGCCCCGGTGCTGTTCGCGATCACCTCGGCGATCAGCTCGTTGAGCGCGGTGGGGCGCTTCTCCGACAGGTGCGCGACCAGCAGGGCGCGCAGCGAGAAGGTGTACGAGCGGTTGGCGACGAACCCGGCCCGGTGCGCGGCGTCCTGCACCGAGTCGTTGAACATCAGCGTTTTGCACTCACCGGTGTCCTCGTCCAGCTCGCCGCCGGTGAACAGCCTGGTGATCGACGCGGCGGCGAGGGCGGCCTGGCCGGTGCCCAGGTAGCGGATGGCGTTGCGCTCACCGCAGGCCGGGCACCAGTCCTCCTTGGCCGCGGTGTTGGCCGTGGCACCCTGGTTGACCAGGACGAAGGCGGAGTCGGGCACACCGATCCGCGGTTCGCCGGTGGCGGGGTCGAAGTCCTTCACCGGGTCCGGCAGGCGCAGTCGGTGCCGGGTGCCGTCCAGCACCATCAGGTCGCCGCCCGCGCCGTGCAGCTGCCCGCCCCGGGAGTCCCTGGCGGAGGCCGGCACCGGCGCCGTGGCCGAGGCGCGCCGGGCCTCCTCGTCGGTCGCGGCGATCAGGTTGCGGACCCGGATCCGGTCCTGGCTGGTGGAGGCCCGCCGGATCTTCGCCGGGTTGACCTCCACCTCCAGGTCGTCGCTCTCCGGGGTGAAGACCGCCCAGCCCGAGCGGCCGCAGTCACGGCAGTAGACGGCCGGCAGGAAGAGGTTGGCCGCCTCCCCGCTGGTGGCGGTCGTCACCGGGGCGCTGCGGACGTTCTCCGGCCCGCCCTCCTGCGGTGCGTCGCCCGCGTCCCACTGGAACTGGGCCTTCGGCCAGGGCAGCACCCCGCGCAGCACCCGGGACACCGAACGCGCCCACTGGTGCACCTCGATCTGGACCAGCGGCCGGGGTTTCGTGTCCCGTGATTCCGGTGCGCGCGCGGCCGACAGCACGGCGACGAACCGGGCCAGCGCCTCGGCGGCCAGCTCGGGCTGCTGCGTGATCGCCTGGCCCCACGAGTACGCGCCCGCCCGCCACAGCACTGCGAGGATCTCGTCGACGGACTTCAGCTCGCCGCCGAGCGCCAGCATCACCGCCTGGGTGAGGATGTGCACCTGGAGCTTCGCCCCGAGCGCGAACGCGTCGAGCCCGCGCTCGCCGGTGAACGCCTCCACCAGGGCCTCGAACGCCTCCTCGCTCACCGCCGGGTCGGCCATCGCGGCCAGCTTCTCCGGGGTCGGCACCGGCAGCAGGGCGATCGTGTCGGAGGGGATGAACTCCTCCGGAGTGAGCCGCTGCTCGCCGACCACCGCGTCCGCCGTGAACGGCGTGCCGAACACCTCGCCGGCGACGCGCAGCATCTCCTCCGCACTGTTGGGCCCGGCGTCGGAGGAGAGGGTGGCCGAGGTGGCGACCGGGCAGATCGGGCCCAGCGGGCGGTCCCGCTCGGAGACGCCGAGTGCGGAAGCGAGCCGGCGCAGCAACATCGCCACGTCGGTGCCCTGCGCGCCGTCGAAGGTGTGGAACTCGTCGACCACGACGTACCGCAGGTCCGCTTCGTTCCAGAGCGGGGCGTCGTCGCTGCGCTGGAGCAGCAGGTCGAGCATCTTGTAGTTGGTGATCAGGATGTCGGGCGGGGAGATCTGCATGTTCCCCCGGTTGGTCTCCACCCGCTCGTAGCGGGTCTTCGAGACGTCCCCGATGTAGAGGCCGGCGGTCACGCCGCCGAGGGCCTCGTCGTTCTCGCGGAGGTAGTCGTTGATGCGCAGCGCCTGGTCGGTGGCCAGCGCGTTCATCGGGTACAGCAGGACGGCCTTCACCCCGCGGCGGCCGGCGGCCTTCTCCCGGCGGCAGTGGTCGAGGACGGGGATCAGGAAGGACTCGGTCTTCCCGGAGCCGGTGCCGGTGGTCACCATGGTCGGCTGCGGCACGTGCCCGTGCGCGGAGGACAGGCGGTTGAAGGCCTCGGCCTGGTGCGCGTACGGCGTCCAGCCGTCGCCGGGTGCCCAGTCGAGGCAGTCGCGCCAGCCCGGACCGGCCTGGAGGAAGGGGGTGCGGATCCGCAGGAACGGGCCCCGGAACATGCCGGTGGTCTCGTCGCCGAGGAAGCTGTGCAGCGCGAGCCGCGCACCCTCGTCCGTCAGCGCGTAGGTGGTCGAGAGGTACTGCAGCAGGCTCTCCTTGAGAGCCCGCGCCTCCAACGTCGGCCTCACGGTGTGACGGTCCCCCTCGTGTTCTTCCCCGCCGGGTGTTCGGGTGGTGATCGCGGAGTGAAGTTTACGGTCGGACACGGACAGTCGTCGCGGCCGGGCCCGGGGGCGCCGAAGGGGCACCTGCCGGGCCCCGAGCCTACTGCGACGGTGGGACGGCGGGACGTGGTTGTTGCGGAACCGGAACCGATCGTTCGTGCCGGTCGGGGTGGCTCGGCCGCCGGGTGGGCGGCTGCTCTTCCCCGTGGGCTCGCTCGTAGCGCGCCTCCTGCCCGAGCCTCTTCCCCGGGCGCGGGCAGGACGGTCGGCGTTGCCTTACCGGGGGACGGGGAGGGCAGGGCAGGTCACGCGGCTTCGCTCCCGCCGGCGGGGGAGCGCGTGGGGTCGGGGGCATCGTCGTCGGGGGCGATGGCGCACCAGACGGCCTTGCCGATGCCGCCGGGTCGGGGGAAGCAGCCCCAGCTGCGGGAGAGGTGCTGGACGAGGAAGAGCCCGCGCCCGGTTTCGGCCTCGTGGTCGGGAAGGGCGGCAGCGGCCGCGGGATGGGTGGGGAGGTCGTCGCCGGCGTCGTGGACCTCGATGCGCAGCTCGGCGAGGGAGAGCACGAAGTGCACGAGCAGGAGGCGGTCGGCGGGCACCCGAGGGTGCTGCACGGCGTTGGCGACCAGCTCGCTGAGCAGCAGCTCGCCGACGTCGGAGAAGCGTTCGGCGAGGTTGGGTTGCTGGTGGAGGAACTCGCGGAGGAGGAGACGGGCGGTCCCGGCCGAGCGGCGGTGCTTGGGGAGCCAGGTCGACTGCTGGTGGGGGCCGGTGGCCGTGGGCAGGCCGTTGCAGGCTTCGGGCATGGCTGATCACCCTTCGGTGGTGCGAGTGGTGGTGACGACCGGGCGGCCGGAGATCGGCCGTTGCGCCGTGGATCGGGCATGGGGATGCCCGGCAGTAGATCGCCATGACCACTTTGCGTCGATCGAGCGACTACTGGATGTAGTCTGCTCCAGGGCGAGGGATCTGTGCAACGTTTCCTGGCGAAACGTTAACGACGCCTACTCTGTTGCTCGGCGCATCCGCCGGATAGCAGACTGAAGCCGACTCAAGGAGGTTTGGTGCCAGAGGAGAAGACGCCCAACGCACCGTCAACCGTGCTGGGACGTCAGCTGGGAGACGAGCTGCGCGCCATGCGGGAGCGAGCAGGCATGACCACTGCTGACGTTGCCGCCGAGCTGGACTGCACCAAGGGAAAGATCTCCCGGATCGAGAACGGTCGTTCGCCACTTCGTGCGCCCGACCTCACCGCGATGCTCCGCTTCTACGGCCAGGACGACCCCGCCACGGCAGAACGCCTTGCCGAGCTCGCACGTGCGGCCAACAAGCGCCGCCGCGGTGGGTGGTGGAACGAGTACGGTGGCGTCCTGGCCGACACCTACCGCGACTTCATCGCGCTGGAAGCCGTTGCGTCGTCGGTCCGCACGTACCAGAGTCAGATAGTCCCCGCTCTGCTCCAGACGCCCGACTATGCGCGTGCTCTGTCGGTCGCGAGCCGGCGTTGGTCCCGGCCCGAGGAGATCGAGCAGTTCGTCTCGGTCCGACTCCTGCGGCAGCATCGGCTGACGGACGAGGAGCCGCTGTCGGTGTGGGCGGTACTCGCGGAGGGTGCGTTGCGGCAGCAGGTCGGCGGACCCGTCGTCATGCGGGACCAGCTTGCCCATTTGGCCGAGATGTCGGCTCGCCCGAACGTCACCGTGCAGGTGGTCCCGTTCAGAGTCGGGGCACATGCCAGCATGGTCGGCCCCTATGTGATCCTGAGCTTCCCGTCCACCAGCGCGATGGACGTCGTGCTGCTCGACAATCCATCGGGTTCGATGTGGCTGGAACGGCCGCCGGAGATCGCGACCTACTCGGACCTCTGGGACGACGTACGGACGAAGGCACTGTCTCCGGTGGAATCGCTGGAGCTGATCAACTCGATCAAGGAGTTCGGTACATGACCTCAATCTCTGACGCTGCCGCTGTCGTGTGGCGCAAGAGCACCTACAGCGGGCCCGACAACGAGTGCGTAGAGGTTGCCGACGGCCTGCCCGGTGTCATACCGGTCCGCGACTCGAAGGATCCCGCCGGGCCTGTCCTCCGTTTCGCCGGTGACGCCTGGGCGGAGTTCGTCACTGCCCTCAGGGCGGGGGAGTTCCCGCTCGCCTGAGTTCCGGCGGCATGAAATCGTCCGTGCGGGCCGTGGATGATCACGGCCCGCACAGCTGTCTGTGAGCCCGGTCCTACCAAGCACCCAGATCGTCGAGGAAGTCGCGGTACGAGTGGTTGCTGCCGGTGGGCTTCGCCGGTGCGTGGCCGAGCCTGACGGCGGCCTTGACCACCGTCTGACTGTCGCTCTCCCGGTAGCGCGGTGCGCCGAGCCGGCGCTGCAACTCCTCCTTCGGGTTGCGTATCTGTGCCGTGTCCCGGTTCCGGAGCTGCTGCGGCACCTTCCAGGCCGAGTGGACCTCGGGGAACGCGTCGGGAAAGAGCAACAGCCAGCCCTCGGTCTCCCAGGTCGCCAACGCGAGGGCGAGCGGGACGGGGCAGCGGTCGGCGAACTCCTTTCGGAGCTTGGCCCGTACGGCGTCGTAGCGGTCGCGCGACACCTCGTCGAGGTCGAGGTGCATCGCCAGCCCGTGCAGGTCGGCCTTCTCCTTGGCCGCCACCGCCTTGGCCTTCTGGACCAGCCTGGTGACCCGCGAGGAGAGGTTCGTTCCCGTGGCGTCCTTCAAGGCGACCGGGTCGTTGATGGAGGCGACCTTGCCGGTGAAGGTGCTCAGCTGGGCTCTGACAAGGTGGGTGAGCGCCTCCCGGTCGTTTGAGCTCTCGCCCGCTACGACGATGATCCGGGCCGTGCTTCCGCCGCCCTTTGCCCCCTTGGACGGCTTGCTCACAGGCCGCCGCCGAGAGCCCCCGTGAACCACAGCTCGCCGAGTGGAAGTCCCTCGCTCGCCGCCCGGATGCTGTGGACCTCCTCGGTGCTCAGCGACGGGATCAGCGAGGCGCCGTTCTGGTCGCGTTCGCAGACCACGAACTCCTCCGGTTCGAGCCGGTCCACCAGGGCGGGGGAGTGCGTCGTGACGATGAACTGGCTCCGCTCACTCGCCTCGCGCAGGCGCTCCACCAGCAGTTCGAGCGCCTGCGGGTGCAAGCCGTGGTCCAACTCCTCCACACAGGTCAGCGCCGGCGGCGCCGGGTCGTAGAGCATGGCGAGCAGGCTGAGCAGGCGCACGGTGCCGAAGGAGGCGTCGGCCAGCGGCGTCGGGCGGCGCAGGCCCCGTTCGATCAGGTCAACCGAGACGTACTGGGCAGCTCCACCGAACGAAGTGAACTGGATGTCCTCCAGATTGGGCAGCACTGTCCGGGCATCGTCGATGAGACGTTCCCAGATGACTACGTCCGATGACAGGTCGACCAGGAACAGCGCCAGATTTCCTGCGTCGTCGGCGAGTTCGACTGGTCGGCCGCGAGGGGAGGTCCGAATCCTGATCTCCCGACCGGTCTCCCTGCTGACCAGGATGCGGGCCACTCTGTTCGGACGTCGGGCGGCAGTGACATCGACATCGAACACACGGAAGGACGACAGACGCCGGGCCATGGTGGCCACTTCCTCGCCGCCTTCCGCAACGGCCAGCCGCGGGAGTGTCGACAGGCCGCTGCTGAGCTTGCTGATGCCCAAGCTGCGCTCGCCCGAGTCGTCGAGCTGGCCTTGGCTGTCAGCTGCGATGTCGGTGACCAGAGCCTCCTCACCGGCAACGGTGATGCGGCGCCCGCGCCCCTTCGTCCGCTTGAACCGGAACGACTCACTGCGGGAGATGGTGAAGCCCTCCGCCGCCCGCTTGTCGCTCCGTCGTCGGATGGTCAACTCGTACTCGTCGGGCGCGGCTGCGGACGCGTGCGAGGTCCAGCGTGCCTGCAAGCCGATCCGCATCGTCGTCGGCGGCCGTTCACCGCCCCAGAACGCCAACTCGTCGAAGCCTCCCCGAGAGGAGAGAGCCGGGTCGAGGTCGGAGTTGATGATGTCCGAGAGGAAGCGGAACACCTGGAGGACGTTCGACTTGCCCACACCGTTCGGCCCGACCAGGACGGTCAGGTCGCCGAGGGGCAGGGAGATCCGCTGAAGGCTGCGGAAGTTCTCCACGTCGAGTCGAAGAAGCCGACGGTCTGTCATGGCCCGACCCTACTGTCGTCGTCAGCGGCCGTGGCAGAGGCGCCCGGAACCTCCTGACGGACCGGATCCCACTTGCCCCGGGCGACCTCCGCATCCAGGCGCGCCTGGAACACGGCATGCGCCTCACGCATCTCGCGCTCGCGGTCGGCCTTGTAGAAGGGCGCGGTGTAGCCGGTGGGGACGGGAGAGGTGCCCGGGTCGGCCAGGTACTTCTGTAGCTGTTCGAAGTGCTCCTTGGTCTGGCCGTGGCCGAAGGTGTGCCGGCTGCCCGCGATCTTCCGGCCGTTGGCGTCGAACCATGTAACGGCGTCGAAATCCTGCGTAATGGGGAACCGGGCACGGTACATCGCTGCCAGCGCATCGGCACTGACACCGAGCCATACGGCCACGAGTGCGTCGATCTCCACGAGCGCCGCCCGGCGAGCCTGTTCACCGCGAAGTGGGGTCTCGTATTGCCACTGTGGAGTGACCTCGTGCAGTGGTTGCAAGTTCGGCCAGTCGATAGCCCACGGCTCGTAGCCTGGCCACCTTGAGTCGTACAGCTCAGCCCAGAGATCTGCATAGGCGGAAGTCAGGCAGTTCAGGCGCAAGGCGCGGAGGAGTAGCGCGGAGGCAAGGGGATTTCCTGAAACGGGCGCTGGCATAGAGCGTGCGCCAGAGCTTTGCAGGTCGCTCTTTCCGGTTGTGCGAATCAGGTAGTCGACAGGGATCGAGGACCAGAAGCCAGCCGTCAAACAAGTTTGCCGGGCATCGTACGCAGTCAGACTGTGAATGGCATGTACGTGGCTTGCTCCGGGTGGAATGATCGCGCTGTACAAGCTCCGCTCACTATTGGGGGCGATCTGGCGACGCCATGCAAGTCGATAGAATTCCGTGTACGGCCGACGAGATTTCTCTCCAAGGAATACTCTAACTTCCTTGGCTGTGACGAGGTCGGTATCGACCCCTTTTTCCAAGGCCACGGCGGCTCGCGCCGCCTCAAATTCGACGGGGTTGGCAAAAAGTCGATCACGTTCCGCGTAGTCAATCCAACGGTCTTGAGCGCTGTGGAATTTATCGTTATCGCAGGCGCGGATATACTCAGTTTCTGGTACGGCATCTATGGCGGCCTGTTCCAGATCGATACCAAGAACCTCGCCGTGTCCTTGGCTGGGTTGCTTACCTAGGGGTGTAGCAACGCTGATCTGAGATCCCTTGAGAACTACCTCGGACCATCGAGTAGGAAGTTGGGCTGAGCCATCCCGTGCGTCGATGTGGTTATACTTGATAAGCCCGGAGATCTTTGCGGTTGCTTCATTGTAGCCGCTGGAAATCTGCGGCTCCAGCGTGGAAAGTTTTACCGGATAGAGTGCGAGTGCGGAGATCGCATCAGCTTCCGCTGTGCTTACGGGGGAGAGGAGGCGGGCCTGTGTGACCGGCTGATCCTCATTACCTGTCAGCTGCTGCCAGCGTGCGAGGGTTGTCTCATTGACTCGGACAATTCGTCGGGGATCGGGTCGCTCGTCCCAAACGCTGCCAAAGCGTACGCCTGGTGCCGGCGTCGCCGGGTTGGGAAGGGCTGAAGCAGATGCCTGAAGAGCTGCGGCCGAGAACAACCACGAGAGATGGTCGAATCCGATCTTTCCAGGTCTTCCGTAAATATGTACGCCGAAGTGGCTGGCGCGCCCGATGGGCGGTGGGAAGAAGCGGTTTCCCGCGTTGACGAAATCGGCATGGACGCGTAGACGCTGGTAAGCCGCCTCTCGAAGAGCCGCCTCTTTATCCCCGGCGAAGTGAGTATCGGGGTGGATGAGTCCTACGACGCCGCTTTGCGAGGCGTGTGACCAGGTCTGGCACATGAATGCTCGGTACAGGTCCGGGCGAGTTCCCTCTAGAAAAGGATAAACCGCCCGGGATCCCAGGAGTGCGACAGTGGCGCTGGTCGACGTTCTCTCCTGAAGGTAGAATGGGCGCGCGGCTGGCATCGAAAGGATGTTTGCCTTTCGCTGCGACCACTCCTCCATCGATGCCTTTTCCGTCAACTTGAACCACGGCTCGTGCTCCGCAAGTACGGCTGGCTCGTCCCAATCCGGCCGAACCCATGGCGGGTTGCCCACCTGGAGGTCGAATCCGCCGTGCCGGGCGAAGACGGCGCCGAAGTCCAGCTCCCAGTGTAGGAAGCCCTGGCGTTCCGCGATCTCCTGGGCCACCTCCAGCCATGGGAAGCGTTCGTGGAGTTTCAGCACCTCGTCCATGCCCATGAATCCCGGCAGCCCCTGCTCGTACCCCTCGATGGTGTCGAGCGATCCGAGGTCGGCGACCAGCGTGCCCGCAGGCTGGTCGTACGTGCCGAGCAGCGCCTCGGCGAAGTCCAGCCAGTCCGCGAAGTCCGCCAGCGCGATGACCGGCCGACGTACGGGAGTCGGCATGCGTCGCCGCGTCCCGGTGGGGGCGGCCCTGCGCGCCGCCGCGACGGGCGCGGCCTCGCTGAGCGCGGACAGCAGCGACTCCTGCTCGCCGCCCACGCTGAACAGGGACGCCTGCTCCGCGAGCAGCAGCCCCGGTTCGGGCTTCAGTTCCGTCGGCGGCTCGGTGCCGCCCACTTGCGGCAGCTCGGCCAGTGCAGCCCTCGCAAGCTCGTCGTCGTGCGCCTCGTACACCGCCGCGCTGCCGTCCAGCAGTCCGGCATGCTCCACCGGCCAGAACCAGAGGGCGCACCACGCGTCCATCATGGTCTTGAGTCGCCAGTAGGGAGACCCGGGATTCTCGAAGAGGTCCCGGTACACCTTCTCCTTCGGCACCGCGCCCTCGGGCCGATGCAAGAAGTCGTACTCCTGCTGGTCCTCGCCGTCCGCAGGCTCCGCGCCCCACACGTCTATCCGGCGGGAGATCTCCTTCTCGGACTCCTCCATCCGCCGGACGACCACCTCCCACAGGAATTCCGCCCGCCGCGCCACCGCCTGGAGCCGTGCCAGCTGCGAGAGTTTCTGCCCCCGTGCCGCCTTCACCGTCGGTGGCTTGAGGATGCCCTTCTTCCACGCCCCGAGCTGCTTCGTCTCCTCCGGAGCGAGCGCCCGGGCCTCCTTCTCGCCCGCGACCGCCGCCCACCCGGGTGCCGGCAGCAGGAACTGGTGCACCGCACCCTCCGGCAGCTCCTGCCGCGTGACGCCGTCCTCGCCGAGGAACGGCAGCGGCGTCGGCCCCAGCGCTCCCTTGGCCTTCAGCCAGAGCTTCTCCTTCGCCCCGACGTCCTGCCCGCTGAACACCGCACGACGCCCGCCGATCAGCGAGTTGCCGCGTCGCAGGTGCAGGCCGAACCAGGGGGCCTGCATGCCGGGGTGCATGGTGTTGAGCCAGAGCGAGACCTCCGCCAGCTCCACACCTGTCGCGTTGAGGTCCACGCCGTACGCGTTGTGCAGGGCGATGTACGCCTTGGCCCGCTGCTCCTCCTCCAGCGCCCGGCTGGTGGGGATCGAGACGCCCAGCTCGTCCTGGCGGCGGCGCAGGTACTCCTTCGCGACCTGGTTGATCGCCTCGTTCAGGAAGGCGCCCGACCCGAGGGCCGGTTCGCAGATCCGGTACTTGAGCAGCTCGGACGCCCGCGTCGGGATCGTCTGCCCGTTCTCGTCCTTCTCCTGGTCGAGCCGGTGCTTGAGCGTCAGCTCGACCGTGACCTTCGTCAGCGACTCCGGCGTGTAGTACGAGGCGGAGGTCTGCCGCTCCCTCCCCGCCAATCGATAGACGAACGAACCCTCCGAGTAGACCTTCCGCCCGCGTAGGCCCTTCCGGGCATCCCGCTCGTCGTACTCGACGAAGACGTCGTCCGGGTACTCGCCCTGGCGGTCGGCCGGGATCATCCAGGAGCCGTCCTTCGGGTCGCCGCCCTTGGCGACCTCGCGCAGTTCCTGGTCGGCGATGAAGCCGGTGTACGACATCAGGCCTTCGTAGACCGCACCGAGCTGGTTGATGCCCAGGTTGCGGTACGAGATGAAGCCGCCACGCTCACCGCGCTTGGCGTTCTTCATGGTCAGCAGCCGCAGCACCTCGTGCAGGGCGGCGTTGCGCAGCCGCAGGTCCAGCCAGGCCGGGCAGTCGTCGTCGGCGCGCGGGTCCAGGGTGTTGCCGCCGATCAGGGTGACCGAGCGGTCCTCGAAGAGCGTGCTGTGCAGGGGCTCGAAGCGCAGGCCGCGGTCCTCGCTGCGGCGGGCGGCCTTGGCGTTCCTGGTGTCCTCGTCGTCGCCGGGGAGTTCGTCGTCCGGCTCGCTGCCGTAGCGGCGGTGGCCGTGGTTGACCTTGTGGAACAGAACGTCCAGCGACGCGTACAGGTGGTACCCCTCCCGCGCGGCAGGCTCGACCAACTCCTCGTCCCGGGCGACGAGTTCGCGCAGGCGGGCCATCGAGTACCCGGCCTCGTAGCTGCCGTCGTCGGCCGGGAGGATGCCGAGTTCCGGCCGGGCTTCGGCGTAGAGCAGGAAGAGGATCCGGTACAGGTACCGCAGGGTCTCGCGGGTGAGCCGCTTGGCGAACGGGGTGCGGCCGTCCTCCAGGTCCGCCGGGGCCAGCCCGGTGTCGGCGAGCCGGTCCAGCACCTCCTGGGCGATGATCTCCACCGAGCGCTGGAGTCCGCTGCGCAGTTCGCCGCTGACGCCGACCGCGTTGGTGGCGGAGGCCTTGAGGAGGGTGTCGAGCAGCGGCTCGGCGCCGTTGTCGCCGGGGCGCAACATTTCCTGCCCGAACAGGGCTGCCAGCATGGCGAGTTCGCCGCCCTGCCTACGGTCGTTGCGTTCCAGTGCCGCATCCAGGTTGACGGCCGGGTACCGGCCCTCGCCCCAGCTGTTGCGGTCGGCCAGGACGAGCACGCCGCCGATCAGCAGCAGCACGAACCGCGGCGGGCTTCCCTCGGGCCCGCCGATCTTTCCGGCAAAGAGCCAGGAAGCGAGTGCGGCGCCGTCCGTGTAGCTCTCGGCGGCGCTCACCCGCAGGGGTGCCAGCAGTCGGCCGGGGCCAGCCGCGTCGAGCGCGGCGTCGTTCTCCGCGGCCCACCCGCAGTCCAGGGCGACGACGCCGTGCCCGTGGTAGGCCACCTGGACGCTGTGGTCCTTGCCCGCCCGGTGGACGGTCAGCTCGGTGGGGCCGCCGTCGTCGTACCCGAGGGCGCGCAGCACCTCCTGGTGCCACTCCGCGACCCGCTTCGTCCAGTCGATGTTGCCGTACGTGCGGCGGACGTACGCGTCCTCGGCGTCCGCGCGGTCGGCCTCGGCGAAGTACGGGCGCAGGTCGTCGTTGAAGTAGGTCGCGCGCAGGGTCCGGACCCGCTCGCGGGCGGTGGTCCGGCGGTCGTGCTCGTCGCCCTCGCGCAGTGTCCAGGTGTCGAACAGGTGCTTCTTGAGGTCGGCCGGGAGCTGCTCGGCGAAGTAGTGCGCGGCGAAGTACTCGCCGCGGTTGCCGAAGGAGTCGTGGACGGTGCTCATCAGTGCGAGGTCTCCAGGTGCGAGGGCCCGACCGGTGTTGCGGCACCGGCGTCCGTGGGCTCCAGGACGGCCAGCAGGCGCAGCATCGGCGCGCCCGCCGTCTCCAGCGACTTGACCAGGTCGAAGCGGCGGCTCGCGGTCAGTGCGGCCTGCTGCTTGCCGGCGGTGCCGCCGGTGAACAGGGCTTCCTGCTTCCAGTGGGTGAGCCGCTTGCGGTAGGGGGCGAGGGTGGCGTCGACCTGCTGCCGGTAGGCGTCCTCGCGGGACTCCAGGTATCCGGTCGCAGCGTCGATCGCGGCCGGTACCAGGTGCTGGAGACCGGGCAGGTCGCGCGGGGCGGCGCGGCCCGGCATGGTCGGGACGACTCCGGCCCGGGTGAGGAATCCGTTGTCGAGCGGCTCCACCACCGGCGCACCGGGCAGCCCGGAGACGGCCATCCACTCGACGACGGTCGGGCGGCCGAGCGCGTTGGAGTAGATGCCCTGAACGAGGAAGACCGGGGCGGGGACGGCGGCGGCGAGTACCGGCGCCTCGTGGCGGCCGATCTCGACCAGCACCTTGTCGGTGAGCCAGTCCATCACCGGGTGGATGTCCGTGAGGTACGAGACGTTCGGCCACAGCGACTCCGAGGAGTCGCGGGCGACCTCCAGGCGGCGGCCGGCCAGGTCCTTCGAGAAGGTCACCCGCAGGCGTCCGGGCTCGTCGCGGCGCGGAAGGATCCGCTGCTCGTCCAGATAGGACTTCGGTAGCGCCCGGAACCGGTAGGCGAGGTCACGCGGCGGCTCGAAGGCGATGGTGCCGTCCGGGTCCCGGCGCAGCGACAGCTCGTCCTCCGGGTTGGTGCGGCAGATCTGCCGCAGCGCCGTCTCGAAGTAGGCGGCGGTGTCGGGGAACAGCCGCAGGATCTGGGCGCGCGGCACCTCGTGGCGGGTCGGGGCGGCACCGACCTGGGCCAGCAGGCCGGCGAGCATGCCACCGCCGGCCTGGCGGGAGGCCTTGATCGACTGCT
Source organism: Kitasatospora sp. NPDC059327 (assembly GCF_042752535.1). NCBI lineage: Bacteria > Bacillati > Actinomycetota > Actinomycetes > Kitasatosporales > Streptomycetaceae > Kitasatospora > Kitasatospora sp. NPDC059327. Next base: position 70,418 of record NZ_JBHYYB010000005.1, read on the forward strand.
CGACGGTGCGCCCGGCGATGAGGTCCTTGGTGAGGCGGTTCTCCTCCTCCTGGGCGCGGTAGAGGCCGGTGGCGGCCTCGGCGGAGCCGTCGATCTTGTGGGCCTCCTCCTCGCGCCGCAGCAGCTTCTCGCCGACCAGGCGGTCGTCCAGGGTGCGGGGCTCGCCGGTGACCGGGTCGGTGCGCCAGGGCAGGTCGCTGGTCAGCACCAGCGCGCGGAACTGCGGGGGGCGCTTCTGCCCGTACCGGTCGATGCGGCCGTTGCGCTGCTCGATCCGGATCAGCGACCAGGGCAGGTCGTAGTGGATCAGCAGGTGGCACTGCTGGTGCAGGTTGACGCCCTCGGACGCGACGTCGCCTGTGAAGAGCAGCCGGACGGGGTCGTCCCGCAGGCCGAAGGCCTCGATGATCTTCATCTGCTCCTGATCGCTGGTCGCCTCGCCGTGCATCACCTGCACCGCGTGCGTACCGCCCCGGCCGTGGCCGTAGGCGAGCCAGGGCTTCCGGTCGTCGGGGCTCGGGCCCTTGGTGAAGCCCAGCGCCGCCGGCACCGCCTCGGCCAGCCACTTCAGGGTCGGGATGCGCTCGGAGAAGACCACCACCCGGACGTCCGAGCCGGGGCCGACACCCAGCTCGCGCAGCTCGGCGACGAGTGCTCGGAGCTTCGCCGAGTCGTCGTCGCCCACCTGGCGGGCCAGTCGCTCCAGCTCGGTCAGGGCGGCGAGCTCGCTCGCGGTCTCCTCGGTAGTTCGCTTGCGGCGCCCGGCCCTGGGGGCCTCCTGTCCGGGCTCCGCCGACGGATCGGCGGCCGCGCCCAGGGTCTTCTTGCGGGTCCCGATGGTCTGGAGGAGGGCGCGGTGCGAGGAGAGGAACGACTTGAGCAGGTTGTAGGCGTCGAGCTGGCTGAAGGCCGCCGACTCGTCGGCGCCCTCGCGGGGGATCCAGCGGGTGGCCAGCTCCTCGAAGACGGCGAGTTCGGCCTCGCTCGCGGCGGCGTGCACTGGCACCGATGGCCCGCGGTCCGCCCAGGCGCCCTTGAGCGAGTCACGGACCTCGGGCGTGGTCTTGGTCCGGCGGATGTAGAGGTGCTCCAGATCGGCCACCTCGTAGCGGTCGGGGTCGACGATCGCCGCCGGGTCCAGCAGCTTGATCAGCTCGGCGAAGGAGCGGGCGTCACCGTTGTGCGGGGTCGCCGAGGCGAGGATCAGCGCATCGGTCTGCCGGGCGAGCAACTGGGCCAGGGTGTTGGTGTCCGTCCCCCGGTTGACCAGGCGGTGGGACTCGTCGATCACCACCGCGTCCCACTCCGTCCGGTCCAGGTGGTGGGCGTACTGCCCGTCGCGCTTCAGGGTGTCGACGGAGACGATCACGCGTTTGAAGTAGGCGAAGGGGTTGCGGCCGGAGGGGATCTCCTGCTGGATCCGCTGGATGCCGGTCGAGTCCAGCCGCACCAGGGGGATCGCGAAACGCGTCCACAGCTCCCGCTGGAACTGCTCCAGCACGTGCTGCGGCGTGACCACCAGGATCCGCTCGCCGCGGCCCCGTCGGATCAGCTCCGCCAGGACCAGGCCGATCTCCAGCGTCTTGCCGAGGCCGACCACGTCCGCGATCAGCAGACGCGGCTGCGGGTTGGCCATCGACAGGGCCAGCTCGGCGGGGCGCAGCTGGTGGGTCTGCGCGTCCATGAGGAAGTTGTCGGCCAGACCGAGGCCGTGCTCGGTCTGGGGCAGGAAGGACTTGCGGACCACCGCCTCCAGGTACAGCCGGGCCCGGCGGTGGTTGGGGGAGTCGTCCGGCACCAGGGTCGTCTCGCGCGGGTCGAGGACTTGGATGTCGTCCAGACGGCTGTAGAAGACCGCCTCGGTGCCCCGGACGAATGACGAGATGCCGGTGACCTCGACCATGTAACGGTCGTGAGCTGTCAAGGTGACCTTGCGGACCAGCCACTGTTCGTCGCGGACGAGGACCTGCGAGCCGGGAGCGAACCCCGGCCCGGCGGCGCGGTCACCAGAGGTGGGTGCGGGCTCCGGTGCCGGCTCCCAGGCCGTCCACCCGGGCCCCGTCGATTCGGTTGCCGTCATACCGCCGGACTCCGCGTCGACCGCCACGCCGCACTCCCACTCACTTGCACTCGCCATTTGCCGGGCACCGCCACGCCGCACAGACCTGCGGCGTGGCCGATTCCACGGTGCCATCCAACCAGGCCGGCGCCCGCACCGGCACCGTTCGAACGATTGTCCCGGGGCGTCCTACAGGGCGGGCATCCATGCGTAGGCCTTGCGCAGCTCCTCGGCGACCCGCTGTGAGGCCGGCACACGGGGACGGGCTGGTGCGGCAGGTCCGACCGGGGCCGGCTCGGCCTCCGGGGCCTCGGGCAGATTGGCCGCCTCGGTGGAGTCCACCGGGACTTCGATCGCATCCGGGGTCGGCGCGGGGACCGTCGGGAGGCGGTCCTCGACCTCGACTGTGAGCCGGTCCGCCCCTGCTGAACCGCTGCCCGTTCGTGCGATCAGTGCCTGCCTGGCCACGGCTGGTGCGATGCCGAACGAGGTCATCAGGGTGCCGCACGCGTCGGCGACCTGGGCGACGGTCGGCCGGTCCTGCGGCTCGTGCGCGAACATGGAGGAGAGGAGCGGCAGCAGCGACTCGGGCACGCCGCCCAGGTCCGGTGCCTGGTTCGGATTGGCCACCTGCGCGACGATCGACTCCCACCGGGTGCCGTCGTAGGGGTAATGACCGGCCGCCGCGTAGAGCAGGACGGTGCCCAGGGCGTACACGTCGGCCGCCGCCGTGACGTGCGGGTGGCCCGCCGCCTGCTCGGGCGGCATGCACCGCACCGTCCCGACGATCATGCCGCTGTGCGAGAGGGATTCGTGCGTCGCGTCGGTGAAGGCGGCCAGTCCGAAGTCGATGATCACCGGCCCGTAGTCACCCATGATGACGTTCTGCGGCTTCAAGTCACGGTGCAGGAGCTCGGCGGCGTGGACCGCGGCGAGACCTTCCGCAAGCAGCGCCCCGAGGCTCGCGACCTGCACCGCGGGCAGCGGACCGTGGGCGTCGGTCTCCTCCAGCAGCGTGCGACCGGGCACGTAGTCCATGGCCATCCAGGGACGGTCCGCGTACGGGTCGGCGTCCAGGAAGCGCGCCACCCGGCCGGTTCCGACCACCTTCCTGGCAGCTCGCGCCTCCCGCTCGAACCGCACACGGGTCACCGGGTCCAGCCGGTCCGCGCGGATCAGTTTCACCGCGACCGGGTCACCGGCCGGGGAGAACGCGAGGAAGACCTTCCCCATGCCGCCGGACCCCAGCGTGCGCGCCACCGTGTACCGGCCGATCCGCTCAGGCGTTCCTGACATGAACACACGCCCTCTCGTGTCTCCGTGGCATCTCCCGACACCGTGGACGCCGTCGGCCAGATTAGTGGTAGGGGCCACCTGTCGTGTACGTAGGGTGTCAACCGGTAGTGGGGCTATCCGTCGTCGGCGAGGCTGCCGCTACGTGCCGTGATCGTCGTCAGGTGTCCCGGCGTCGTGGCGGTGAGCTCCTACGTGCGGGTGCCAGGCGCGGCCGTTCGTTGCTGACTTTTCGTCAGCAAGTTGCCCCGCACTGCCTTGACGGTGCATCGACACGGCTCTACAACGTAGTCAGCTCCCCGATCCCCCACCCCGGGAGCAGCGCACGTTCGCCTTCTCCATTCCCCCTCACCGAGGAAGAGGCCCTCCCATGCGCCTTCGTCGTCACCGTGCGGTCGTCGCCACCGCCGCCTTCGCCGCCACCGCCGCTCTCGCGTTGGGCGCGGCCCCCGCGTCGGCGGCGCCCGGTCCCGTCGCCGCCACCGCGGTGCTGACCGCGGGCGGCGCCGCGGTCGGGGTGGGCGACGCGCTCGCCGCGCCGCTCGCCGCGAACACCCGTGCCACCTTCTACTCGACCGCGACCAGTACGACCGGCGTCACCTGCGCCACCTCCCAGCTCGCCGCCAAGGTGCTGACCAACCCGGCCGCGCCCGGCACGGCGACCGAGTCCCTGACCGGGCTGACCTTCGGGTCCTGTACCAGCAACGTCACCGGGGTGACCTCGGTCCGCAGCCTGACGGTCGGCAACCTCCCGCACGTCGTCGCCGTCGACGACGGCCCGGGCCTGCCGGTCACCCTCACCGGCGGAGCCGCCGGACCGATCCAGGCCACCGCCGTGCTCAACAGCTGGTTCGGCACCCTCACCTGCACCTACCAGCTCAGCGGCGCGTTCACCGGCAACGCCGACAACGCCACGCACGGCATGGCCTTCCGCAACGAGCACTTCGCCAAGAGCGGCGGCTCGTCGCTCTGCCCCGCCGACGGCTACTTCTCCGCCGCGTACGCCCCCGTCACCGACACCACCCTGCCCGGTGGCCCCGCGGTCCTCGTCAACTGACGGGGGCCGGCCCGATCGGTGGCCGCGGGAGCCCCGGTGGCGGGGCTCCCGCGGCCGTCCGGCCGGTGCGCGTGCCAGGGCCGGTGCGGCTGCGGGCTACCGCGCCGACCGTGTCTCTGGCCGGTGGCGCCGGCGGTCGGAACCGTCAGCGGACCTTCGCCGCGACGCCGGTCTCGGCGGCGCGTTCGATGGCGGCGAGCACCCGGTGGTGGGCCGCCGCGGTGTGGAAGTCCGGGTGGGGCCGGCGCCCTTCGGCCATCGACCGGGCGATCTCCTGGTAGACGGCCGCGACATTGGCGACCGGTCCGGCGGCGGGGTCGAAGGGGACGGTCCGGTAGTCGTCGGGCACCCTCACCCGCTCGCCGTCGACCCGGATGACCCAGTCGGTCCAGTGCAGGTAGGTGCCAGGCCTGGGCTGGGTGACCGTCACGGTGCCCTCGGAGCCGACCAGCTTGACGAAGAATCCGTCCGGGCTCCCGCTGCCGCCGTGCACGGCTACGGAGGCGGTGGCGCCGTTCTCCAGGACGCCGTGGAGCAGCACCTGCGCGGGTACCCCGTTGGGCACCGTCCCTCCGGTGCCCGTGACTTCGACGTGGTCGTGCGGGCGGGGCAGGCTCGCGGAGACCTCGACCAGCCTGCCCGCCATCCGGTCCAGGGTGGCCAGGAAGTGGCCGGCCATGACGGTCAGGAGCGAGGTGCCCGCGGCCGGATCGGTGGACCACGCCAGCTCCGGCGCGATCCGGGGGCCGCCCAGCGGGTCGCCGGCGGCGACCAGGACGGCCGATTCGAGTCGGCCGATGGTGCCGGCGGCGATCAGGTCGGCGACGTAGCGGGCGTCCGGTGACTGGTGTCCCTGCAGGTTCACGACGTGGACGACGCCGGCCGCGGCGGCGGCGCGGGCGAGGTCCTCCGCTTCCGCGACGTCCACGCCCAGCGGCCACTCGGAGAGCACGTGCTTGCCCGCCGCCAGCGCGGCCCTGATCACCTTCGCGTGACCACCAGGCCGCACCTGCCCCACGGGTGCCTGAGTGTCAACAGCGTCCATGCCTGCGCTCCGGAGTCCGCGCCGATCCGCCAGGAGGTGATCGCACGGCGGATGGCCGGCGAAGCCGCCCTGCGCCGGCGCTTCGAGCAGGCGCCCGACCTGCCGGCGGACCCGCGATCCGGGGGTCCTCGCCCAGCTGGTGCACACCCTCACCGACGGCATCGCCGTGCAGGCGGCGAGCGGCCACACCCGCGACCAACTGCACCGGGTGGCCGACCTCGCGCTGCGCACGCTGTTCGCGCCGTCGAGCCGCTAGGGCCGCACCGCTCGGCCGTCCGCGCCGGGCCCACTCCGAGCGCTTCGGTGGCTGCTTCGCCTGCGGGCCGCCGGGCGTTCGCCGCCGGCGGCCGGCGTCGTGGCCGGTGGGCGGGGCGGGGAGTGGCCGACCGGACGTCAAAGAGGCCTCCGTCGGGGGTGCCCGGTGGCCGGGAGGGGATTGACACTGGCGGGTAACAAAGCGCAATCTGATCAGGCCCACCGGCGTGGGCGGGGTTCGAACGCGGCTCAATCATGACCAACACGCCTCTTGGTACGAGGAGTTGAGGCGTCGCGCACTCGGCCCACAGGTGGCGGACGACCGGTTCCGCCTGCCCGCACACGCCCGCGGGGTGTGCGGTTGGGGGCGTGTCGGACAGGCGCGTTCCGAGGGGGAGAGGCGCGGGCTGGGGAGCCCGGCGGCTCGACGGCGGTGTGCGGGGCGCGGTCCGCGAAGGGCCCGGTCCGCTGCGGCGCGGTGCCCCGGCGGCGCACGATCACCCGTACCCGTACCCGTACCCGCCGCCGTCGCCCAGGAAAGGACGCCCGGATGGCCGACCTGCCCGCCGCGCCCGTCAAGGGCCCCGCCGCCGTGGCGAGTCGGCCCGCCGCCCCGCCGGTGGGAGCGGTGCTGCTCTGTTGTCTCGGGGCCTTCGTGGCCTTCCTGGACAGCACCATCGTGAACGTGGCCTTCCCCAACATCGCCAAGACCTTCTCCGGCTCCGATCTGCCGACGCTCTCCTGGGTGCTCAACGGCTACAACGTGGTGATCGCGGCCTTCCTGATGCCGGCCGGCCGCGCCGCCGACCGGCTCGGCTGCCGTCGGTCCTTCGCGGTCGGGCTCTCGCTCTTCACCCTGGCCTCGGTGGTCTGCGGCCTCGCCGGTTCGGCGGCGGTGCTGATCGCGGCCCGGCTGGCGCAGGCGGTGGGCGCCGCGATCCTGGTGCCGACCTCGCTCGCCCTGCTGATGCCGATGTTCCCGATGGCCCGGCGGCTGGTCGCGATCACCATCTGGGGCGCGGCGGCGGCGCTGGCCGCCGGTATCGGGCCCGGCCTCGGCGGGCTGCTCGCCGAGCACTGGTCGTGGCGGGCGGTCTTCCTGGTGAACATCCCGATCGGGGTGCTGGCCGTGTGGGCCTCCCGGTCCCTCCCCGAGCAGCGCGAGCGTGGTGGTCCGACCCCGGACGTGCTGGGCGCGGCCCTGCTCGGCGGCGCGCTCGGCCTGCTCGCGCTGGGGCTGGTCAAGGGCCCGGACTGGGAATGGACGAGTGCCGGCACCGTCGGTGCGCTGGCCGGTGGCGCGCTGCTGGCGGTCGCGGCGGTGCTGCGCAGCGGCCGCCATCCCGCGCCGGTCATCGCGCTGGATCTGCTCCGTTCGCGCGGCGCGATCGGCGGAAACCTCGGATCGATGCTGTTCTCGGTGACGTTCTACATGGTCATTCTGAACAACATTCTCTTTCTGACCGGGAATTGGCACTGGTCCCTGATCACGGCCGGGTTGGCCACCACGCCACCGCCGATCGCCACCGCGCTGGTCGCCCGTCCGGCGACCGGGCTCGCGGAGCGGTTCGGCGACCGGCCGGTGGTGATCGCCGGTTGCCTGATCTACGCCTGCGGGACACTGCTGTTGCTCTGGGGCGGCGGCCGGGGGCCCGACTTCCTCGCGCACTGGCTGCCCGGCGCGGTGTTGATGGGCACGGGGGCCGGCCTGGTCTGGCCGGTGCTGGGCGCGGTCGCGCTGGCCGGGGTCGAACCGGCCCGGTTGGCCACCGCGAGTGCGGCGAACGCGGCGTTCCGGCAGCTCGGCGCGGTACTCGGGACGGCCCTGGCCGTCTCCGTGGTGACCGCCTCGGCGGCCGACACGCTCGGCGCGGCGCGCGAGACCTGGTACCTGGCGATCGGGTTCGCGCTCGCGGTCGCGCTGCTCGCCGCGGTGACGATCCGCCGGGGCCCGGCCGCGGCGGCGCCCGCCGACCTGGCGGGCGCCGGGTAGTTCCGGTCGAGTTCCGCGGCCCTCCGACGCGAGCCCCCCGTTCCGGCAGGGGCCCAGCGGTGTTGGCATCGAGTGTTTCTGACGCTCCATTAACTACGTTGTAACTATGGTTATTTGGCCCATTCAATCGCCAACTTGTATGATTCTGAGCCATGGTGACGCCCGAAGTTGAGACCTACATCCGGCAGAAATTCGGCGAGCATGCCGGCCTCGCGGACGAGGAAGTGTTCGCCGACGACGTGACGCTGGCCGAGGTGATCGGCCGCAGCCCCACGATGACCAACAGCATCGACCTGATGGAGGCGTTCGCCCGGACGGCCAACGGCCTCCGCAAGGACTACGGCGTGCGGGTACGGCTGCCCGCGCTGCCGTTGGACACTCCGACCCCGATGGTGCTGAAGGTGTTCCTGGAGGAGTTCGAGAAGCAGCAGGCCAAGGAGGCGGCCGCGTGAGCGTCATCGACACCGACCTCGCCGTTCCGGTGGCCCGGAAGGCCGTCGTCCCCGCCGAGCCGCCGGCCATCATCACCGACCTCTGGGACGCGCTGACGGTGCGCCGGATGTCCCTCGTCGACGTGACCTGGGAGCAGCAGCGGCTGCACGAGTCGCGCCGCTGGAGCGTCGTCGAGATGCTCGCCGCGGTCGACCTGGACAACCTCACCGCGCTCGACCGCAACCTGGTTTGGAACGCCGGCCGGGCCGAGCTGACCACCAAGCCGGGCGCCGACCGCCTGGAGCGCCAGGCCGAGGCCGAGGTGCGCCGTTGGGAGAAGACCAACCCGGCACTCGCGGCGGTGATGGAGTCGTGCGGCACCTGGAGCCGGTACTGGAACGAGGAGGAGGCCCACCACGAGACGGTCTTCAACCGGCTGGCGGACGTCAGCGGGATGGAACCGATCGACGACGAGACCTTCCTCGCGTTCCGCAAGGTGTTCCCGGACGACGACATGCTGCGCACCCTGGTGCTGCTCGCGATCTCCGAGATCACGGCCGCCGTCAACTACGGCCAGTGCCAGCACGTGATCCAGGACGAGGGCCTGCGCCGGATCTTCAAGCAGGTCGCGGCCGACGAGATCCAGCACCGCAACTACTTCGTCTCGTTCGCCAAGGCCCTGGTGGACAGCGGCGAGTACCACGCCAAGGACGCCTTCGCGGTGGCCCACCTCTTCCTCCGCGAGGACGGCGAACTCCTGGGCAGCGCCCGGGACCAGAAGGAGGACCGGGGCACCCACGTCAACTGGTGGGACCACCTCGACACGGCCGAGACCGGCTACCGCCCGGAGGCGATCGAGAAGAAGGAGCAGCTGGTCTGCGGCGCTCTGAAGAAGATCACCGGGATCGAGGTGCACTCGCGCGAGGAGGTCGAGGACACCTGGATGGACCTCCTCGACAGCTGACGCCGGACCCCTGCGGCCCCCGGACGGCGCCCCGCGCGCCGAGCGGACCCGCGGGGCGCGGCCGCCCGGCTCGGCCCACCCGCACGCTTCCCGGCCGCCCGGCCGGTCCCTTCGGCACGATCAAACGGACGGTCCGACGTGTTCTTCGGCGAATCACGCCTCATGCTCCCGGTGCGCCCCAACGACCTCGACGCGCTGGGGCACGTCAACAACGCGGTCGCGCTGGAGTACCTGGAGGCCGGTCGGTGGGACTGGCTCGGCGGGCAGGGGCTCGTCCACGGCGACCGGCTGATCGCGGTGGTCGCCCGCACCGAGATCGACTACCTGGCGGAGATCCCGCGCGGCCGGGTCGAGGTGCGCACCGCGCTCGCGTCGCCCTCGGAGGAGGAGTGGGACGAAGAGGGCATCACCTTCCGGGCCCGGTTCCGGCAGCGGATCCACCTGCCGGAGGCGGACCGGCCGGCGGTGGACGCGCTGGTGACGGTGGCCTTCCTGGACGCGCGGGAACGCTGCCTGGTCTCGCTCCAGGACTTCCTGGAAGCCTCCACGCCGGTCTGACCAGGTGCCGGTACAGCGCGCGACGCAGTAGCCAATCGACGAACGACCAGGAGGGGTCCGGTGCTCGAACACATCCAGCGCAACCAGGAGTGCCCGCCCGAGCGGGGGCTCCATCTGTACGAGAAGTACGGCGAGCCGGCGGAGTTCACCTCCTACCGGGAGTTCCCCGAACGGATCGCCGCCTGCGCGGACTTCTTCCGCGAGCAGGGCGTCGGACCGGGCACCCGGGTGGTCTTCCCGTTCGAGACCTCCGTCCCGGTGGTCCTCGCGTTCCTGGCGCTGATGGAGATCGGCGCGGTGCCGCTCTCGGTCAAGCCGTTCGTGCTGAACACACCGAAGGCGGGCTACCAGGAGTTCCTGGCCCGGGTCGCGGCGGACTTCGGGGCCGCCCGGATCCTCGACGTCCCCACCCTGGCCGCCGTCGACCTGCCGGTCGAGGTGCTGGCGATGCCCCCGGCGGGCCTGCGCCGGACCGGCGCCCGGCTGCGGACCCCCGGTGACGACGAACTGGCCTTCGTGCAGTTCTCCTCCGGGTCGACCTCCTTCCCCAAGGGCGTCCCGGTGACCCACGGGCGGCTCCGGGCCAACCTGACCATGATCACCCGTACCGACGGCCGCCGGCCCGAGGAGCGGGTCAGCAGCTGGCTGCCGCTCTACCACGACATGGGGCTGGTCGGCGGCATGCTGTCCTGCTTCGCGGTCGGCTGCGACCTGCTGCTCGCCGAGCCGGTGACGTTCCTGTTCGACCCGCGGGGCTGGTGGGAGCACATGGGCCGGGAGGGGGCCGTCGGCACGGTCATCCCGAACTTCGCCGTCGACTACTCGCTCAAGCTGATGCAGGACCTCGACGCCGAGGAGATCGCCGAGATCGACCTCTCCGGGATGCGGTCGATCTACCTCGGCAGCGAGCCGATCAACCTGCCGAACCTGGAGGCGTTCCTCGACCTGATGGCGCCCGCCGGTCTGCGGCGCGACGTCTTCATGCCCTGCTACGGCATGGCCGAGGCGGTCCTGCTGGTGGCCAGCCGGGAGGTCGGCAGCGAGGTCCGGGTGGCCACTTCGCCGTCCGGGGTCCCGGCGATCTCGGTGGGCCCGCCGATGGCGGAGTTCACCGTCCGGCTGCGCGGCGAGGACGGGCGGGTCTGCGGCGAGAACGAGCTGGGCGAGATCGAGCTGGCCGGCGGCAGTCTCGCCGAGGCCTACTTCGACCGGCCGGGGTCGATCGGCGGGCCGGACGGCTACTACGCGACCGGAGACATCGGCTTCCTGGACGCCGGGGAGCTGTTCATCACCGGCCGGATCAGCGACCGGATCAAGGTCGGCGGCCGCAGCCTGTTCGCCGCCGACTTCGAGCAGGCGGTCGAACAGCTGCCGTTCGTCCGCGAGGGCCGGACCGCGGTCGCGCAGATCGGCACCGACATCGTCGTCCTGGCCGAGGTGGACCGCGAGGCCCGGGAGGACGTGCCGGGCAGCCGGGCGCGGATCGTCGAGCACCTGGTGCGGGCGATCGGCGTCACCGTGCGAGCGGAGGACGTGCACTACCTGAAGCCCGGGCAACTGCCCCGCACCAGCAGCGGCAAGCTGCGGCGCCGCGCGATCGTGGCCGCCTACGAGCAGGGGCAGCTGCAGGGGATGACGCTGGCGGGGCCCGGGAGCTGACCCGGCGTTCGGTTCGACGGGCGCGGCGGCCCTCCCGGCCGCCCGTTTCCGTCGAACCGGCCGCCGACGGTCACCCGGACGCCCGCCCGCGGCCGCGGGCGGGCAGGTCACCACGGAAACGACGCGAAGGAGCGACGCATGCCGAAGCTGGAGCGGGACGGCGAGGTCTTCGTCCTGCATCTCGACCCCGACGACGAGAACCTGTTCCACCCGGACCGGCTCGCCGGGCTGGAGGCGGCGCTCGACGAGGTGGAGGGCGCGCAGGGGCCGCGCGCGCTGGTCACGGCGGGCAGCGGCAAGTTCTGGTCGAACGGCCTGGACCTCGGCTGGCTGCTCGACCACGGCGACCAGTACACCGGCTACCTGGACCGGGTGCACGCGCTGCTCGCCCGGACGCTGGCCTCACCGGTGGTCACCGTCGCGGCGCTCAACGGGCACACCTTCGCGGCCGGGGCGATGTGGGCGCTGGCCCACGACGTCCGGGTGATGCGGGCCGACCGCGGGTACTTCTGCCTGCCCGAGGTGGACCTGGACCTGCCCTTCCAGCGCGGCATGTCGGACCTGATCCGGGCCCGGCTGACGCCGCGGGTCGCGCACGAGGCGATGACCACGGGCCGCCGCTACGGTGGCGGGGACGCGCTCGCGGCCGGGATCGTCGACGAGGTCGCCGACCACGACGGGCTGCTCGGGCGCGCGGTCGAGCGGGCCCGAGCACTGGCCGGCAAGACCCGGCCGGTCCGGGGGCAGATCAAGGAGACGCTGTACGCGGAGGCGCTCGCCTCGCTCCGTACGCCGACGGCCGGGTGAACGGCTGACGCCCTGGTGAACGGCCGACGGCGGGCCGGTCCCCGTGCGGACGGGTGCCGGGGGAGCCCGCCGCCGCACGCGCGGCGGCGGGCCCACTGCGGGTGGTCCCGGTCAGCAGGGGCCGTCGTCGGACCAGACGCCCCACTGGCCGCTGGCGGACGGGTTCTCGTTCAGCGTCCACCACTTGGCGTGGTACTTGTGGCCGCTGTACGACACCTTGTTGCCGCTGGTGTAGGTGGTGGTGGCGCTCCACGCCGGGTCGGTGCAGGCGCCCGGCGGCCGGCTGGTCGGCGGCGTCGTGGGCGGTGTGGTCGGGGGCGTCGTGGGCGGTGTGGTGGGCGGTGTGGCGCCCGCGAACCGCGCGGTGAACTTGGTGAAGTCCCAGTCGCTCTGGGCCACGCTGGAGCAGGAGCCGGACAGCCCCGGGTCGACCGTCCCCGGGCACTGACGGTCGCGGTTCACCGACCAGTAGGTGTACCGGGCCAGTTGGTGGGCGAGGGCGAAGTCCAGCACGGTCTGGAAGTCCGCCTGCCGGAAGTACTCGGCGGCGTCGGTGCGCCCGTTCATCAGCGAGACGCCCTCGTGCGCGTAGGCCTGGGCCTCCGTCCAGCCGAAGGTGGTCCGGAGCAGCCCGTTGAACTTGACCAGGGCGTCGGTCTGCGCGGCCGCGCCGTTGAACCCGCCGTCGAACGGCATGATCGAGTAGTTGTCGGGCGTGAAGCCCTGTGCCTTCGCCTCGTTGAGCATCTGCTGCCCGAACCACCCGGTGCCCGCCCCGGTCCCGGCGGTGGTGATCGAGACGTAGAGCCCGGGGTTGTTCTGCTGCAGGATCCTGGCCGCGCCGATCTCGTTGTGGATGGCCGCCGTGTTCTCGTACTCCGGCTCCTCCAGGTCGAAGTCGATGGCCTTCAGCTGGTACTTGGTGACCACCTTCTGGTAGCCGGCCGCGGTGGCCTCCGGCGTTCCGCAGCCCTGGCCGAGCTTGTTGCCGCCGTAGCCGCCGACCGAGACCGAGACGTCGCCGCCCTTGGCCCGGATGGTCTGGATCACCGCCGGCATGGTGGTGTCGGTGTCGATCGGCGAGGTGCCGCCCCAGGCCGGGGTGCAGCCACCCTTGTCCAGGATGAAGGCCAGTTGGAAGGCCTTCTGGCCGGTCGCGTCCATCACCGCCGCGGCGTCCGGCGGGCTGTTGTCCTCCGGCATCAGGTAGGGCGCCGAGGCGTACCAGTTGCTGCCCAGGCCGGTGGCGGTGGCCGTGACGTCGGCCGAGGCGGCACCGCCGCCGGCCAGCGTGGCCGCCGCGCCGGCGATCAGCCCGAGCGCCCCGGCCACCGCGATCGCGGCCCGACGCGCCCGGGGTCCGCGGTGCCGGTGCCGGTCGGTCGGTGGGGTGGGCCGCTGGGTGGTGAACCGCTGTGGGGGAAGAGCACGTTCCATCGGAAACCTCTCCAGGAAACGGCGGGGACGGTCCGTCCGCGTCGAGGTGGGGGAGACGCGCCGGACTCGCCGGCCGTGCCACGAGGGGGAGCGTGCGGACGGCCTCCACTGGTATAGACCTGTCCGGAAACCGCAGTCAACCAATGGGACGGTCAAGCCTTGACGGGCCGTCCGTGGCGGGGGCGGGCCGGTCCGGTCCGGTCTCCGGCCGTTCGTCCGGGGTGACCCGAAATGCCGGACCGTCGGGCGTTCTTCTTTGTCGCCCCCCTCCCGATTCCTTCTCCATGCCCGCTCTGCCCCCCTCTCGGCTCATTCGCGATTTCCTTCGGTCGGAACCGGAAGATCCTGTTCCGAATTCGATTCGACTGTGCTCGAAGTTGGTCTAGACAAGCTGTTCATGTTTCGGTTACGTTTCCCGACGCGAGATCTCGTCAGTAAGTGCACAGCCGCTCGTATCCATCTACCGCAGTGTGGAGGAACAAATGGTTCAGGCGATTCTCAACCTGGTGGACCGCACCTTCTCCCGGGGGCTCAAGGAGGAGGCCGCGGACGCGTACTGCCAGTGCCCCGCCGGCACCAGCTCGTGGTGCTCGAACGAGATCCTGTACGTGCGCACGTGCTGCTCCTGGAACTGCGCCGTCGCGCCGTCCTGTGAGACCTACGGCATCATCGGCGGCTGCTGATCCCCGTCCTGGCGATTCATTCGTCCTGACGACATCGGTCGACTGACACACAAGTCCGCCGGTGCCCCCGCCCACCCGGGCGGGGGCACCGGTGACGGGGGAGCCATGACTGCATACCTGCTGCTCGGCGGCCGCTGCGTGCTCGCGGCCGTGTTCGCCGTCTCCGCCCTGGCCAAGTTCCGGGCGCCGCGCGAGTTCGCCTCCGCGCTGCGCGCGATGGCCGTCGTGCCCGAGCGGCTGGCCGGTGTCACCGCGGCCGCCGTGCCAGTGGTGGAGGTGGCCGCCGGCCTCCTGGTGTGGGCGCCGAAGCCCATCGCGACCTGGGGTTTCGTGCTCTCCGGCGTCATGTTCGCGATCTTCGCGGTGGTCCTGGTCTCCGTCCTGCGACGCGGGCTCGACGTCTCCTGCTCCTGCTTCGGGGCATCCGGAGTGCCCGTGAGCCGGGCTCATGTGGGCCGCAACCTGGTCCTGCTCGGCATCGCCGGGGCCGGCCTGGTCGCGAGTGCCGGCTCCTCTCCCGGCGACCTCGGAGCCACCGGCGTGGTGGTGGTCCTGCTGGTGGCGGTCTTCGCCAGCATCCTGATCATCGCCACCGACACGCTGGTCGAACTCTTCTCGACCGCCCGCTGATCCGCTGTTCTCCCGGCCTTTCCGGCCGCCCCTATCTCCGTTCGTACGAACGCGCGCTGGAACGAGGAACAGATCACCATGACCACGGTTTCCGTCATTCTGGTCGGCTGTCTTTCGGTATTCAATCTGGTACTGACCCTGGCATTGGCCAAGAAACTCACTCAACTGTCCCATGCCGGTTCGCACGGTAATTCCCACGGAGCGTCCCACGGGTCATCCCACGGCGGTTCTGCCGGAAGTATCCTGAGCGGTGTCTCGATTCCGGACAACAGGCTGCCGGACGGCGCCCCGATGCCCGAATTCCGGACGGTCTCGCAGGCCGACGGTCCGATATCCGGGAATGACCTGACCGGTGACCGGGCGGTCGTCGGATTCTTCTCCACGACCTGCGGATCGTGCCTCGAACAGGCCCCGGACTTCGTCAAGGCCGTCACCGCGTACCCCGGTGGACGGGACCGGGTGCTGGCCGTGGTCAAGGGCACCGGCCCGGTGGGCGACAACCTCGTCGCGATCCTCGCGCCGGTGGCGCGCGTGGTGGTCGAGCCCGCCGGCGTCAGCGAGGGCTCGGTGGCCGAGGCGTTCGGCGTGGTCCGCTGGCCGAGCTATGTGGACATCGACGCGGCGGGGCGGATCACCAACCGCCTCCTTCCGGCCGAACTCGCCGTCGCCCCCGCCGCGCTGTGACCGGACCCGGGGCCGCCGCGCCCGGCCCGCCGTCCGCGCCGCCGCCCGGTTCGTCGGCCGGCCCGTCGTCCGGCCACCGGCCCGCCGTCCCGGCGGAGGGGCGGCGGGCGCTCCGCTCGGGCGCCGCCGCCTGCGCGCTCGCCTGGCGGGCGAGCCCGTCCGCGCTGCTGGTGTCGCTGCTCGCCAGTCTGGTCGCCGGTCTGCTGCCGGCCGGTACGGCGCTGCTGGTCAGTGACCTGTTCGACGCCCTCACCGGCACCGCCGGCACCGGCGCCCCGTCGGGCGTACCGGTCCGGACCTGCGTGCTGCTGATCGCGGCGAGCCTCGGCCTGGCACTCGCCCCCGCGTTCGGCGAGTTCACCCGGGCCCGCAGCAGCCGGGCCGTCCGGCTCCGGGTGCAGCAGGAACTGTTCGACGCCGTCAACCGGTTGCCCGGCCTGCGGCGCTTCGAGGACCCGCGGTTCCAGGACGAGCTGCGGCTCGCCCAGCAGGCCGGCGGCATCGCGCCCGACCTGCTGGTCGGTTCGGCGTTCAGCAGCCTGCAGGCCCTGCTGACCGTCGCCGGCTTCCTGGCCACCCTGTTCGTCGTGAACCCGGCCCTCGGCGCGCTCACCCTGCTGCTGACGCTGCCGCTGATCCGGGTCCAGCTCGCCGCCGGCCGCCGCCGGGCGGCCGTGCTGCGCGAGACCATGCCGCGCAACCGCCGGCAGATGTTCTACGGCAGCCTGATCGCGGACGTGGACGCGGTGAAGGAGATCCGGCTCTTCGGTCTGCAGGACTTCTTCAAGCAGCGCGCCCGGACCGAACTCGTCGCGGTCGCCGAGGCGGAGAACCGGACCGACCGGCAGAACCTCACCCGCCGGCTGCCCGCGCTGCTGCTCGGTGTCGCGGTGTACGGGCTGGGTCTGGTCTGGGCGGTCCGGGCCGCCGGCAGGGGTGAGTTGTCGATCGGCCAGGTCTCGGTCTGCGTGGCGGCCGTCGCCGGCATCCAGTCCGGCGTCGGACAGCTGGCGAGCACCGGCGCGGCCGCCTACCAGGCGGCCATCACCTTCGCCCACTACCGCGCCCTGGGCACCGTCGAACCGGACCTCGCGCTGCCCGCGGCGCCGTCCGCGCCCGGCCGGCTCGGCGGCACGATCGAGTTCCAGGACGTCTGGTTCCGCTACCACGAGGACGCGCCGTGGACGCTGCGCGGCGTCGACCTGACCGTCCCGGCCGGTTCGGTGACCGCACTGATCGGCCTCAACGGCGCGGGCAAGAGCACCCTGGTCAAACTGCTCTGCCGGCTCTACGACCCCGGGCGCGGCCGGATCCTCTGGGACGGCGTCGACATCCGGGAGTTCACCCCGGACGCCTACCGGGAGCGGATCGGCGCGGTCTTCCAGGACTACTGCCGCTACGACCTCACGGCGGGCGAGAACATCGGCCTCGGCCGGCTCGACCACCTCCAGGACACCGCCCGGATCGCCGGGGCGGCCCGGGCGGCCGGCGTGCACGCCCGGATCGACCGGCTGGAGGGTGGCTACGACGCGATGCTCAGCCGGATCTTCCTGCCCGAGGGCGCGGGCACCGGCTGGGGCCACTCGCTCTCCGGTGGCGAATGGCAACGGCTCGCCGTGGCAAGGGCGTTCATGCGGCGCGACGCCGACCTGATGATCCTCGACGAGCCCAGCGCCGGGCTGGACGCGGCCGCCGAGAAGGAGGTCCACGACAGCCTGCGCGAACTGCGCCGGGGAGCGACCAGCATCATCGTCTCGCACCGGCTCGCCGCCGTCCGCGACGCCGACCGGATCGTCGTCCTCGCCGAGGGGCGGGTGACCGAGGAGGGCACCCACGAGACGCTGATGGCACTCGGCGGCCGCTACGCGGAACTGTTCACGCTCCAGGCCGAGGGCTACCAGCCGGACCACCGGCAGCCGGGCCACCCGCAGGCCCACCCGCAGGCCCACCCGCACGCGGCCCCCGGCCCCGCGGCCGTCCCGGCCCACTAGGACCCGCCCCCACGGAGGAGACCCCGACATGCAGCTGATCCTCGCCGCCGGTGGCGCGCTCGCCGTTCTCACGGTGGCGGCCGCCGTCCTGGCCCGCGCCGCGCTGTCGGTGGTCAGGATCTCCGGGCCGAGCATGGCCCCGGCCCTGCGGCCGGGGCAACGGGTCCTGGTCCTGCGCCGCGGCTGGGCGCGGCTGCGGCCGGGCCGGATCGTGGTGGTCTCCCCGGCCGCCCTCGACCTGCCCGCCGACCCGTCCGGCCGCCGCCCGCAGCGGCTCCTGGTGAAGCGCCTCGCCGCCCTGCCGGGCGACCCGGTGCCTGACCCCGCGCGCGCGGCGGTCGGCGCCCCGGTGGTCCCCGGCGGCCGGGTGGTCCTGCTCGGCGACAACCCCGCCTTCAGCACCGACTCGCGCCTGTGGGGCGCCGTCCCGACCGCGAGCGTCGTGGGCGTCGTCCTCGACGGCGTCACCCTGCGCGGCTGACCGCCACCCGCCGGGCGGGTGGGCCTCCCGACGGAGCGGCAGGTGTCGGTACAGAGGCGCGGACGGACGGACGGTCAGTCAGGGCCGGTCAGGGCAGGTCGGGGTCGTTCGGGGGCGGTCGGCTAGGGTGGCCGGGTGGGTGCGGAGCGGGGGGTGACGGGCGGGCGGCAGGCCGTGGCGGTGTGGGCGGCGCTGCGGGCGCGTCCGCTGCGGTTCCCGTTCACCGCCGGCCCGTGGCGCTGTTGGGGTCATCTGCTCGGCGGTGCGCTGCTCGGGCCGCTGGTGGCGGCCGTGCTGGCGGTACTGCTGGTGGTCGGCCTCGGGTTGTCCGTCGTCGGGGTCGGTCTGCTGGTCCTGCTGGGTGTCGCCCTCGCCGGGGTTCCGGTCGGTGCGCTGGAGCGCCGCCGTCTGAGGCTGGTGGAGCCGGTGCCGGTGCCCGGTCCGCACCGTCCGCTGCCCGGGGCCGGCCGGCGGGCGCGGGCGCGGACCAGGCTGCGGGAGCGCGCGACCTGGCGCGAGCTCGGCTACACCGCCCTGTTCGCGCTGGTGCTGGGCGTGGTCGATCTCGCCTTCACCGCCCTGCTGGTGTTCTGCGGGACGCTGGTCGTCAGCCCGGTGGTGGTGTGGGCGCTGGCTCCCGAGACGGTGATGCTGATCCCCGGCCGGGCGGTCGCCGGCCCCGTCGGTGCCCTCCCCGCGACCGCCGTCGGGCTCGCCGGTCTGCTGTTCTGCGCCTACGCGGGCGCGCTGCTGACCGCCGCCCGGGTGCGGTTGGTCCGGGCCCTGCTCGGGCCCCGGCCCGAGGGTCTCGGCCGGCAGGTCCTCGAACTCACCCGCTCGCGGGCCCGGTTGGTCGACGCCTTCGAGGCCGAGCGCCGCCGGATCGAGCGCGATCTGCACGATGGCGCACAGCAGCGGCTCGTCGCGCTCAGCATGACCCTCGGGCTCGCCGCGTACGAGCTGCGCGGGCGGGCCGGTGACGACCCGGCCGTCACCCTGGTCGACCGGGCGCGCGGCGAGGCCCGGCTGGCGCTCGAACAGTTGCGGGACCTCGTCCGGGGAATCCACCCGCAGGTGCTGACCGACCACGGGCTGGCCGCCGCCGTCGCCGAGGTCGCGCTGCGCCACCCGATCCCGGTCGAGGTGGACATCGACCTGCCGGACCGGCTGCCCGGACCGGTCGAGACGACGGCGTACTTCACCGTCACCGAGGCGCTGACCAACGCCGCCAAGCACAGCGGTGCCACCGCGATCACCGTCCTCGGCCGGATCGCGGACGGCCGCCTGGTGCTCCAGGTGACGGACGACGGGCGAGGCGGGGCCGATCCGGCCGCCGGGGCCGGGCTGCAGGGGCTCGCCGACCGGATCGCGATTCTGAGCGGGAGGCTGCTGGTGACCAGTCCGATCGGCGGGCCCACCAGGCTCCGGGTGGAGGTGCCGTGCTCCGGATAGTCATCGCCGAGGACGCCGTGCTGCTCAGGGCCGGGCTGGTCGAGCTGCTCACCCGGGGCGGCCATCAGGTGGTCGCCGCCGTCGGCGACGCGCGGGCGCTGGCCGCCGCCGTGGACGCGGACCGGCCCGACATCGTGCTCACCGACGTCCGGATGCCGCCGGGCTTCCACGACGAGGGCCTGCGCGCCGCCCTGGAGCTGCGGGAACGCCACCCGGGTCTGCCGGTGCTGGTGCTCTCCCAGTACGTGGCCACCCCGTACGCCACTCGGCTGCTCGGTGCGGCGGGCGCCCAACCGGCCGGGCTCGGATACCTGTTGAAGGACCGGGTGGGCGAGGTGGCGGAGTTCCTGGACGCGCTGCACCGGGTGGCGGCCGGTCAGACCGTGATCGACCCGGAGGTGGTCCGGGTCCTGCTCCGCCAGCAGGCGGCCGACCGGCCACTGGCCCGGCTGACCCCGCGCGAGCGGGAGGTGCTGGCGCTGCTGGCCCAGGGCTTGAACAACCAGGCCGTCGCCGGGCGGTTGAGCATCACCGAAGCCTCGGTGGTCAAGCACTGCGGCAACATCTTCATGAAGCTGGACCTCGACCCGGCCGAGGGCAACCGCCGGGTGCTCGCGGTGCTGGCTCACCTGCGGGGGGAGTAGACCTCCGGGGGAGCGGCGCTGCGGGAGGATCCGGACTCCGGGGCCGCGGCGGCGTCCCCCCGGTCGCCCGCCTGCTCGGGGTCGAGCAGCTCCGCGAGGCGGCGGGCGGAGGCCTCCCAGGACCACTCCGCCCGGACCCAGCGCCGCCCCGCCGCCCCCATCCGGGCGCGGTCGGCCGCCGGGGCGCCGAGGATCCGGCCGACCGCCGCCGCGACCGCGGCCGGGCTCCGGCCGTCGACGACCGCGCCGGTGACCCCGTCGAGGACGGCGTCGGGAGCGCCGCCGGAGCGGCCCGCGACCACCGGCAGCCCGGCGGCCGCGGCCTCCAGGAAGACGATGCCCAGGCCCTCCGCCTCCAGCCCGGCCCGCCGGGTGCGGCACGGCATCGCGAAGACGTCCGCCGCCGCGTAGTACGCGGGGGTCGCGGCGTGCTCCCGGCCGCCGGCGAAGACCACCGAGCCGGGCTCGGTGCGGCGCCGGGCGAGGGCGCGCAGCCGTCGTTCGTCCGGGCCCCGGCCGACCAGCACCAGGACGGCTCCGGGAGCGGTCCGCCGGATCAGCGGGAGGGCCCGGATCAGGGCGTCCTGGCCCTTGCGGGGGACGAGCCGGGCCACGCAGAGGATCACCGGCGCGGCGGCCCGGTCGGCGCCGGCCGGGCCGGGCCACGACGCCCCCGCCCCGTCCGCCCCGGCCTCGGCCGCCCCCGCCCCGGACTCGTCCGCCCCGGCCGGGCGGAAGTGCTCCGCGTCCACGCCCGGGACGAGCCGCTCCAGCCGGGCCCCGGGCCCGAGCGCGGGGGCGATCCGGGCCCGGGTGTACTCGCCGAGGTAGGTGACCACGTCGACGGAGTCGCCGATCCGTCGGAGCAGCCGGCGGGCGCCGGGCGTCCGGGCCCACCAGATCTCGTGGCCGTGCGTGGTGGCGACCGTCCGGGCTATCCCGGGGGCCTGCCGCCGCAGTCCGGGCGTCATCGCGGCGAGCGGGGCGGCGGCGCCGAACCAGACCCGGTCGCAGTCGTGGGCGCGGGCGATCTCGGCGGCCCGCCGGGTGGTCCGGCCGGTGGGCAGCAGCATCCGGGAGCGGTCGCGGATCACCGGGAAGGGCAGGGCCGCGTCGTGAGCGGCCGCGCCGGGTTCGTCCGAGGTGAGGACGACGACCTCGTCGGCGGGCAGCCGGGTGGCCATGGCGTGGACGAAGGTTTCGATGCCGCCCTGTCGGGGCGGGAAGTCGTTGGTGACGATCAGTGTGCCGGCCATGGGCTCGGTGCGACCTCGTTTCGGGGATCGGTCCGTGGGGTGGTGGGGGAGGGGACGAGGGGGGTGGTGAGGGAGGGGACGAGCGGTCCGGGGCCGGGATCGGCCGGCGGGCCGCTCCCGCCGTCCGGTCGGGGGCGCGGCCGGGCCCAGAGGGTGAGCACGAGCGGCAGCGCGAGATAGCCGAACCGCCCGGCGGGGGCGAGCAGGAAGGCCAGGCAGAGCCCGACCGCGAGCCGGTCGGCGGCGCCGACGGCGTCGCGCGGCGGACGCAGCACCAGCGAGGCCGCGACGGCCAGACCGCCGAGCAGCAGCAGGGCCACGGCCGTGTACCAGCCCGCCGGGCCGAGGTCCGCGAGCAGGCGGCCGGGCAGCGGGCTGCCGGCCGGGGTGGGCAGCGCGCCCCGCCCGGTGGGGAACGCGAACACCTGGCGGACCATCGGTCCGGGCGAGCGCAACGCTCCCGGCAGGACGAGGACGGCCGTGCCCGCCACCGCGACCGCCGTGCCGCGCAGCGCCGCCTGCCGCCCCGCCGTGACGGCCAGCAGCGCCGCGACCACCGCGACGGCGGGCCAGGCCGTCCACTTGAGCGCGCAGGCCGCGGCGAGTACCGCCCCGGCGCCGCCCGCCCGGCCACGGGCCGCCAGGGCGAGCGCCAGGCAGCAGAGGCCGGTCATCGGCAGGTCGACCCCGCTCACACAGAGCGGCAGCGCGACCAGCGGTGAGGCGGTGAGCGCCGCGAGCCCCGGCCGGTGCCGGCGGCCGGTGGCGAGCAGGCTGCCCAGGAACACCGCGGCGCACCAGAGCCGGGCGTCACCGAGCAGCCGGGCCGGCCACCCCTGCGCCCCCAGCACCGCGCGCGGCAGACCGAACAACGCCATGCCCGGCAGGTAGGGCGTGTACTCGGGCACGGTGCGCGGCTCCGCGAGGTACGGCGTGCCGTGCCGGAGCAGCAGCTCGCCGGACCGCTCGATCACGGCGACCTCGCTCTGTCCCTGGCCGGTCAGCACCAGCCAGAGCAGCGGGGCCAGCAGGGCGCCGGCGAGCGCCACCGCCACGGACCAGGAACGGGCCCGTCGCCACGGCAGCGCGAGCACCGCGACGGCCGCCGCGAGGTAGCCCGTCGCGGCGACCAGGCCCCAACCGCGGTGCGGCCCCAGTGCGGAGACGAGTGGGAAGGCCGCGGCCCAGCCGGCCGCGAACAGCCAGCCGGCGCACCAGACGGCCCGGCGGTCGAACCTCCGCCACCCGGAAGGGAGTTCACGGACCGCCGGCCCGGAGCGGTCCGGCCGGCCCCGGTGGCCCGGTCGGCCCGAGTGGCCCCGGCGGTCCTGGCCCCGGCGGTCCTGGTCGCGGTGGGCGCGGCGGCCTCGGTGATTCAGCACCCCTTCATTCCAGCGGCGCGGTTCAACGAGGTCATGACGGCCAGGTCGAGACCTGGGGTCGGGTTTCCCCCACCATCCTCGTCCGGCGCCCCGACTGGCCCGGGCCTCGTCCCCGGTCCCGTGCGTACCGCGGGCGGGCGGCTGGGAGACTCGGGGGATGGCTGAGATCGAGATCGACGGCGCGCCCGCCGACCCGGGGCAGCTGGCTGCCCTGGGACTGCTGAACTACGGGCACTTCACCACCCTGCGCGTCGAGTCGGGCCGGGTCCGCGGCCTGTCCCTGCACCTGGACCGCCTGGTCCGGGACTGCCGGACGGTGTTCGGCGCCGAGCTGGACCGGGAGCTGGTCCGGCAGCGGGTCCGCCGGCTGCTCCCGGCGGACGGCGCCCCGGTGATCGTCCGGGTCACCGTGTTCGACCCGGCGCTCGGACTGGAGCGCCCCGCCGCGCCCGCCGCGCCCCGGCTGCTGGTGACCACCCGCCCGGCGCCGGCGGCGGCCCCGGGCCCGCTGCGGGTGCGGACCGCCGGGTACCGGCGCGAGCTGCCGGAGGTGAAGCACGTCGGCCTGTTCGGCCTGGTGGCTCTGCGTCGACGGGCTCAACTCGACGGCTTCGACGACGCGTTGCTGCTGGCCGAGGACGGCCGGATCACCGAGGGCGCGACCTGGAACGTCGGCTTTCACGACGGTCGGCGGCTGGTCTGGCCGGACGGCGACGCGCTGCCCGGCGTCACCGCGGCCCTGCTCACCGCGGCCCACCCCGGCCCGCAGCGGCGCGAGCGCGTCGACCCGGCCGGCCTGGACCGTTTCGTGGCGGCCTTCGCGGTCAACGCGGGCATCGGTGTGCGGCCGCTCGCCGCGATCGACCGGACCGCCTTCGACCCCGCCCACCCCGTCCTCGCCACGCTGCGCGAGGTGTACGGGCGGATCGAGGGCGAGCCGGTCTGAGGCGCCGGCCGCCGCACCGAGGCGCGATGACGAGTGGCGGGGGCCCGGCCCCCCCCCCCCGGGGGGGGGGGGGGGGCCCCCCCCCGGGGGGGGGGGCCCCCCCCCCCGCCCGCCCCG
>NZ_JBHYYB010000005.1:94252-136060 GCF_042752535.1 Kitasatospora sp. NPDC059327
GTTCGCGGGCGCGCGGGTCTGGGGCGCGGCCCGCCCCCCCGAGCGGCATTGAGGTGTGGGGGGGCCCGCCCCCGGCCCCGGGGGCGGGGGGCAGGCCCCCGCCAGAGGGTGGGGATAACCCCCCGGCCGGTCCGCCAGTGACCTCCATGGTTCCCGCGGCCCGCTCTTCCTAGCCTGGAACACGTCGACGACCAGCGACGATTCCCTAAGGAAGGCCCACCATGGCACGCCGCCAGCACCCCCGGACCGAGCCGTACGGGCGGCCCGCCGCCGCCCACGCAGCGATCGAGCTGCGGGCGGTGCGGCGCACCTACGGCCGCGGCGGCGAGGCGGTGCACGCCCTGCGGGGCATCGACCTGTCGCTCGACCGGGGCAGCTTCACCGCGGTCATGGGTCCGTCCGGCTCCGGCAAGAGCACCTTCCTGCAGTGCGCGGCCGGCCTGGACCGCCCCGACGGTGGCGAGGTGTACCTCGGCGGCGAGGAGATCTCCCGGCTCAGCGAGAACCGGCTCACCAAGCTGCGCCGCAGCCGGATCGGCTTCATCTTCCAGTCCTTCAACCTGCTGCCCTCGCTGACCGTCCAGCAGAACGTGCTGCTCCCGCAGCGCCTCGCGGGTGAGCGCCAGGACCGCTCCCGGGCACGGGAGTTGCTGGCCCAGGTCGGCCTCGGCGAGCACGGCGGCCGGCGGCCCGGCCAACTCTCCGGCGGTCAGCAGCAGCGGGTCGCGATCGCCCGCGCGCTGATCACCGCGCCGGACGTGGTCTTCGCCGACGAGCCGACCGGAGCGCTGGACACCCGCACCGCCCACGAGGTGCTCGGCCTGCTGCGCCGCGCCGTGGACACCATGGGCGCGACCGTGGTCATGGTCACCCACGACCCGGTGGCGGCCTCGTTCGCGGACCGCGCGGTCTTCCTGGCCGACGGCGCGCTCGCCGGCGAGCTGTACCACCCGGACCCGAACGCCGTCGCCGAGCGCATGGTCACGCTGGCGGCGCGCCCGGTCGGAGCGGCGGCATGAGCAACGGACTCGCGCGCGCCTCGGTGCGCTTCAGGCCGGCTTCCTTCGTCGGCACCTTCCTCGCCCTGCTGCTCGGCGCGGCCGTGGTGACGGCCTGCGGCACGCTGCTGCAGACCGGCCTCACCGCGAGCGTGCCGCCGATCCGCTACGCCGCCACCCCGGTGCTGGTCGCGCCCGACGCGACCGTCGAGATCACCGTCAAGACGGGTGGGGAGACCGACACCCAGAGCCTGCCCGTCCCCGAGCGGGCCCGGGTGGACGCGGCGCTGGCCGGGCGGATCGCCGCCCAGCCCGGTGTCGCGGCCGCCCGGCCGGACACCGCCTTCCCGGTCCCGGCCGATTCCGCCGCCGGCCTGCCCGGGCTGACCGGCCGGGGCATCGCCGCCCTCGGCATCGCCGGGCCGGGCGAGAAGCTGGTCGAGGGCCGCGCGCCCGGTGCCGGTGAGGTCGTCCTGGACGTGGACACCGCCCGCGCCGCCCACCTCGCGCCGGGCGCCACCGTCGCGCTGACCGCGCCCGGCGGCGCCGGTGGCTACCGGATCTCCGGCCTCGCCGCCACGCCCGCGGCGGGTCCGCGGCAGCCGACCGGTACGGCCTGGTTCGCCGACCCCGTCGCCGACCGGCTCTCCGGTCACCCCGGCCGGGTCGACGCGATCGCCGTGACCCCCCGCGACGGCGTCGACCCCAGGACCCTCGCCGCCCAGGTCCGCCAGGCCGTCGGCGGCGAGGCCGAGGTACTCACCGGCAGCGCCCGGGGCGGCGTCGAACAGCCCGCGCTCGCCGAGAGCCGGACCATGCTCACCGCCCTCGGCGGCTCCTTCGGCGGCATCGCCACCATGACCGCGGTCTTCGTGGTGATGAGCACCGTCGCCCTGGCCACCGGCCAGCGCGCCCGGGAGTTCGCCCTGCTGCGCGCCATCGGCGCCACCCCGCGCCAGATCCGCCGCACCATCGCCACCGAGGCGATGCTGGTGGCACCCGTCGCCGGCGCCCTCGGCATCCTCCCCGGACTGGCCCTGGCCCGGTGGTGGTTCGGCGAGCTGTCGGACCGCGGCGCCGTCCCGGAGGCCCTGTCGCTGGACGTCGGGCCGATCCCGATGCTCGCCGCCGTGGCCACCTGCACGCTGGCCGCGCTGACCGCCGGCTTCTTCGCCTCCCGCCGCCCCTCCCGGCTGCGGCCCAGCCAGGCCCTCGGCGCGGCCGCCGTCGAGCCCGGCCGACCCGGCGTGGTGCGGACCGTCCTCGGGCTGATCTTCGCCGCCGGGGGTGTCACGCTCGCCGCCGTCGCCGCCGGACTCGACGGCTCCAACGCCGCCAACACCGCGCTCGGCGTGGTGATGTGCTTCCTGATGGCCGTCGCGCTGCTCGGCCCCTGGGTGGCCGGGATCGCCGCCGGGGTGTTCGGGGCCCCGCTGCGGGCCGGCGCCGGCGCGCCCGGCTCGCTGGCGGCCGACAACACCCGGGCCAACGCCCGCCGGCTGGCGTCCGCGATCACGCCGATCGTCATGGTCACCGCCTTCTGCGGCACCCTGCTCTTCATGCAGAGCACCATCGCCCACGTCACCGGCGAGCAGGTGCGCACCGGTATCACCGCGGACCACGTGGTCGGCCCGACCGGCCCCGGTCTGCCCGCCGGCACCGCCGACCGCGCGGCACGGGTGCCCGGGGTGGAGGCCGCCGTCGGCGTGCTGCGCACCAGCACCGTCTACCGCGACGGCAGCGTCCTCGGCACCGCCAACGCGCTGGGTGTCAGCGGCGACCCGGCGAAGCTGCCCCGGGTGCTCGACCTCGGGGTGCGGAGCGGCTCGCTGGCCGAGCTCGCCCGCTCGGCCGACACCGTCGCCCTGGACACCGGGCTCGCCGACGCCCTCGGCGTCAAGGTCGGCGACCGCGCCCCGCTCTGGCTCGGCGACGGCACCCCGGTCAAGCCGACGGTGGTCGCCACCTACGCGCGGGGCCTCGGCTTCGGCCAGGTGCTGTTGCCCCGGGCGGCCGTCGCGGAGCACGTCACCGCCGGCTACGACAGCCAGGTGCTGGTCGCGGACGCCCCCGGCGCCGACCGGTCCGCCGTCGCCGCCGGGCTGAGCGGCCTCGCCGGCGCCGGCGCGACCACCGTCACCGACCGGGCCGGCTTCGTCGCCCAGGCCGACAAGGCCCGGGAGATCGGCGCCTGGGCGAACACCGTGATGGCCGGTGTGCTGGGCGGGTTCGCCGCCGTCACCGCCGCCAACACCCTGGCGATGACGGTGCTGGACCGCCGTCGCGAGGTGGCGCTGCTCCGCCTGGCCGGGACGACCCGCCGCCAGGTGCGCGGCATGATGCGCTGGGAGGCGCTGCTGGTCGCCGCGACCGGGCTGGCGGTCGGCGCGGCGATCGCCTGGATCACCCTGCTGCCGATCACCCGGGGCATCGCCGGCTCCGCGCCGCACATCCCGGTCGGCCTCGCCCTGCCGCTGGCCGCCGGAGCCGTGCTGCTCTGCCTCGGCTCGACCGGCCTGCCGGCCCGTCTCCTGCTCCGGGCCCACCCGGTGGCGGCGGGCGGCGGGCGCCAGTAGCGGACGGGGGCGGACGGGACCGCTCGGCAGGACCTCGCAGCAGGACCGCTCGGCCCCGGGTGTCGGCCGAGCGGTCCTGTTCGGGCGTCGGCCGAGCGGTCCTGTGCGGGTGTCCCGGCAGGTCGGGCGGTGCGCGAGGGTGGCGCACCGCCCGTTCGGGTGAGGGGCCGGGGCCCCGGCCGGCGCAACGGAGTGGTGTACGCGGCCGACCCGGTTCGGTGCCGCTGATCGTGATGTCCGATCAGTTACGCTCTCGGCCGCGCCGTCCGGGGCCGGGCCGTCTCCGGAGGCGCTCGCCGTGCCCCGCCCGCGGGCTCCACCCGCGTTCCCGCACCCGTTCCCGTCTCACGGCACCCGTTCGCGAACGCCCGTTCGGGCACGCGGCGGACCCGTTCCCGCCCCACGGCTCCCGTACCCCGCCTCACGGCCGAGCAGAGAGAAGCCCACCCATGAGCAGTCCTCCCGTGGCCCCCGCGCCCCGCCGGCCGCTGATCCTGCTGCGGGCGAGCGCCGGCGCGCTGGCCGCCCTGGCCCTCCTGCAGACGGTGCTGGCCGCCAGCTACCTCAACGGCCACTACGACTCGCTCGCGCCGCACGCGGCCACCGCGACGGCGCTGGCCGCCGCGGCGCTGGGCCAGCTCGCGGCCGGGGCGCTGGTCCGACTGGGCGGCCGTGACCGGCGCGGCCCGCGCGGCCCGCTGCGGCTCGCGGCGCTCGTCACGGCGGCGGTCATCCTGCAGACCGCCCTCGGCTACCAGCACGCGATCGGGCTGCACGTGGTGCTCGGCGTGCTGCTGGTCAGCGCCGTCCTGTTCGGCCTGGTCGACGCCTGGCGGCTGCCGCTGCCGGCCCGCACGGCCGCTGCCGTGCCCGACCCCGACGGCGCCGGCCGGCTTCCCCGGCCGGGCGGACCGGTGGAGGTCGCCCAGTGAACCGCCGCCGGTTCCTGGGCATCGGCGCGGCCGTGGTCGGCACCGGTGCGATCGGGGCCTTCGCCGCCCCCTCGGCCTCCCGGTTGCTGGCCGAGGGCCGTCCGGGCCGGCTGCTGAGCAGCGCGGTGCCGCTGCCCGCGGCGTTCCAGGTGCCGCTCCCGCTGCCGCCCGTCCTGCGGCCGGTCCGCAGCGACGGCACCACCGACTACTACGAGATCACCCAGCGGACCGCGCGGCTGGAGATCCTGCCCGGTCTGCGGACCGAGGCCTGGACCTACGGCGGCAGCTTCCCGGGGCCGACGCTGGCCGTCCGCGCCGGCCGGCAGAGCGCGGTGCGCCACCGCAACGAGCTGCCGGTGCCCTCGGTGGTCCACCTGCACGGCGGCCACACCCCGGCGGACAGCGACGGCTACCCGGTCGACCTGCTGCTGCCGGTCGGGGGCGGTGGTGCCCGGGCCGCCCAGGGGACGGGCGGCACGGCCGGGATGCCGGGGATGCCGGGGATGCCCGGGACGGCCCACCCCGCCGACCCGTCGGCCGTCCTCGTCGGCCGGACCGCCGACGGCGAGCGCACGTACACCTATCCCGGCCGGCAGCGCGCGGCCACGCTCTGGTACCACGACCACCGGATGGGCTTCACCGGCCCCGGCGTGTGGCGGGGCCTGGCCGGCTTCCACCTGGTCCACGACGACGAGGAGGACGCGCTGCCGCTGCCGCGCGGCGAACGCGACGTCCCGCTGATGCTCGCCGACCGCGCTTTCGCCGAGGACGGTTCCTTCAGCTACCCGGCCCTCGATGCCACGCTGGCCGTCCCGGGCGTCACCGACGACTACATGACCGGTGTCCTCGGTGACGTCATCCTGGTCAACGGCGCCCCCTGGCCCCGGCTCACGGTGGACCGCGCCCGCTACCGGCTGCGCCTGCTGAACGCCTCCAACGCCCGCCTCTACCGGCTCGAACTCGACCCGCAGCCCTCCGGCGGCGACGCGCTGGTGCAGATCGGCGGCGACGGCGGCCTGCTGGAGACCCCGCTGGCCCACGACGCGGTGGAGATCGCCCCGGCCGAGCGCTTCGACGTGGTGGTCGACTTCTCCCGCTACGCCCCGGGGACGACCGTCCGCCTGATGAACCGGTTCGGCAGCGACCGGACCGCCGAGGTGATGCTGTTCGAGGTGTCGTCCCGTACCGTCACCGACGACTCGGCCGTCCCGGAGCGGCTCTGCACCCTCGAACGGCTCGACCCGGCCGCCGCCGTCACCACCCGGACCTTCGGCTTCCGCCGCAGCCGGGACAACGTCTGGACGATCAACAACCAGCCCTACGAACCCGGCCGTTCGCTGGCCCGGCCGGCCCTCGGCAGCACCGAGATCTGGCGCTTCTTCACCGATGTCCACCACCCCGTCCACCTGCACCTGAACTCCTTCCAGGTGCTCTCGCGCAACCGCGGTGAACCCGGCCGCTACGACGCCGGCTGGAAGGACACCGTCGACCTGCGGCCGGCCGAGACGATGGAGGTCCTGGTCCGCTTCACGGACTACCCCGGGACGTACATGATGCACTGCCACAACCTGGAGCACGAGGACATGGCGATGATGGCGGACTTCGTCGTGGAGTAGGGCGCGGGCCCGCCCCCGGAGGCTCGGCCCCCCCCCCCACGCCCCCCCCGTCGCGCCCGGCGGGGGGGGGCGCGCCCCCGCCCCCCCCCCGCTTCGACGTGCCGGGCCCCCGCGGTTGACCTAGCGTCGCGAGCAGACACACCAGCCCCGTCGTCCGACCGAGGAGCGAGCGCATGACCAGTCCCGCCGAACGCCGCCGGCGCGGCCGGGCCGCCCGCGAGCGGGTCTCGCGCTCCGCCCACGGCCGCTGGATCCCCGCCGCCGACCGGCCCGACCCGATCGCCGTCCTGGAGCGGCAGGCGGCGGACCGGGTCGTCGAGCTGCTGCCGATCCGCTACGGCCGGATGGCCGACTCCGCCTTCGCCTTCCTGCGCGGCGCGGCCGCCGTGATGGCCGCCGACCTCGCGGCCGTCCCCGACACCGGCCTCACCGTCCAACTCTGCGGTGACGCGCACCTGGTGAACTTCGGCATGTACGCCTCGCCCGAGCGCGCCCTGCTCTTCGGCCTCAACGACTTCGACGAGACCTACCCCGGCCCGTTCGAGTGGGACGTCAAACGGCTCGCCGCCAGCGTCGCCGTGGCGGCGCGGGACAACGGCAACGACGAGGACCAGGCGCACCGGGCCGCGCTCACCGCGACCCAGGGCTACGCCGCCGCGATGCGCCGGCTGGCGGCGATGAGCGAACTCGACGTCTGGTACGCCCGGATCGACACCGAGGACCTCCTCCCGCTGATCGGCAAGGCCAAGCGCCGCAAGCGGGTCGAGGCCGGGATGGCCCACGCCCGGCGCCGCACCAGCCTGCAGGCGTTCGGGAAACTCACCGAGGAGCGGGACGGCACGCGGCGCATCATCAACGAGCCGCCGCTGATCCAGCCGCTGGCGAAGAACGAACTCCGCAGCGTCGGCCAGATCTTCAGCGACTACCGGGCCACCCTCAGCGAGGACCGCCGGGTCCTCCTCGACCGCTTCCAGTTCGTCGACGCGGCGCGCAAGGTGGTCGGCGTCGGCAGCGTCGGTACCCGCTGCTTCATCCTCCTGCTGGAGGGGCGTGACGCCCGCGACCCGCTCTTCCTGCAACTCAAGGAGGCCACCGCCTCCGTCCTGGAGGAGTACCTGCCGGCCGGTGGCCGGGCCGACGCCGAGGTGACCGCCTCCCACGGCGGCCGCCGGGTCGTCGTCGGCCAGCACCTGATGCAGGCCGCCAGCGACATCTTCCTCGGCTGGACCACCGGACCGGCCGGCCGCCACTACTACGGTCGCCAACTGCGCGACATGAAGGGCTCGGTGGAGGTCGCCGACATGACGACCTCCGGCCTGCGCGCCTACGCGGACCTCTGCGGCCGCGCCCTGGCCCGCGCCCACGCCCGCTCCGGCGACCGGCTCGCCATCGCCGGCTACCTGGGCGCGTCCGACTCCTTCGCGGAGGGGATCGCCGACTTCGCGCTCCGCTACACCGAACAGACCGCGGCCGACCACGCCGCCCTGCTGGCCGCCATCGACGACGGGGTGGTCACGGCGGAGCGGGGCATCTGAGCGCGGGCACGCTGCGCGGGGTCCCGGCCCGGCCCGGTCGGGCCCGGTCTGGTCGGGTCGGGTCGGGTCAGGCGCGGTCAGGTCGGGTCGGGTCACGCCGAACTCGCCTCCTACGTGACCGAGGTGGCCCCCGTCGGCACCGACCACCTGGGCTTCGCCGTCCCGCTGCACCTGCGCACCTCGCGCGGCGACCTGCGGTTGATGACCACGGTGACCAGCTTCGCGACCGCCGTCGACGTCACGCTCGCCGAGCTCAAGCTGGGAGCCTTCCTGCCGGCCGACGAGGCCACGGCGGCCGCGCTGCGGGCGGAGGCGCGGGCGGAGGCGCGGAGCCGAGGCGCCGGGGGAGGAGCGGGTGGAGGGGCGGGCTCGGGCCCCGGGGAACATGTAGTCGGTCGTCACCCGGTCCTCCTCGTCGAGCGGCAGCACCTCCAGCCCGCCCCCTCCCGACCGGCTCGCCGCCGCCGACCGGCACCATCTCCCAGGTGAACCTGACGCAGTCGCGGAGCCGGACGGCGGTGTCCCGGGCCCGGAAGGTGAACGCGCCCGGGGCGACGAACTCCCGGTGGCTGCGGGTGACCCGGGTGTCGATCGCCTCGTACCCCGCCGTCTCCACCACGGTGTCGTCGAAGCCCGACGCGGTGGCCCGGTCGCGGATCTGCGCGGGCGGCCGGAGGAGGTGGACGCCACCCGCCGCCCAGACCCGCTCGATCGCCGGGCGGCGCCGCGCCGGGTCGGACTCCGTCCACAGGGCGATGTAGCGGTAGGCGGTCTCCTGTGCGGTGGCGGTGGTCATGGTGTGCTCCTCGCGGTGTGTCGACGGCGTGCCCGGTCGGCGGCCATCCTGCGGGGGACGGGTGAGGGCGACAATTCCCGGCAGGGTACGGCCCGGCCGACCGGCGGGGGTACGGACCCGCCGGTCGGTGGATTGCTGTGACCCGGACACCCGCCGAAGGTCCGGAGCGGTGGTCCGTGCCGCGCACAACTCGGCTCTGAGTGGCCGACGTTGATGGACCCTTACGATTCGTTCACGGTTTGCATGTCTTCGACAAGCTAATTTCCCGTCAGTAACATGGCACGGGAGCGGCCGTTCTGGCCGTCGCTGAAGCCACTGGTCCCGGGCGCCCGCGTGCGCGTCCGCCGCTTCGAAAGAGCTTCGTTGAAGAGTCCCCTCGGCACGGCGATCCGCCCTGCCCTCGTTTCGCTGGTCCTGCTCGGCGTCGCGGCGTGCGGCCCGACCTCGGGCAGCCGGCAGGCCTCCCAGGCCGTTCCCCTCGAAGCCGTCGGCGCGGTCGCTCCGGCGACCGCGTCCCCCACGGCGGGCCCGGCGGCGGTGCGGCCGTCCGGCCCGCCGCAGGCCCGGGCCGCCGGTCCGGCCACCGCCGCGCCGCAGTCCCCCGCCGCCACCGGCGGCGCCGCTGCCACGGCCCCCGCCCAGCGCCCGGCGACCCCCTCGCTGCCGGTCGCGGCCGCCCAGCCGGGCGTCCAGCAGGCGGCCATCGGCGCGCCCGGCAAGGACGGCGCCGCCGTCGCGCCGGAGGCGAAGAATCTCCAGGTCAGCGCCTACGACCCGGCCGCCGGTACGGCCGTGCTGTCGGCGGTGCAGGCCGGTCCGGCGGCCGCCGCGCCCTCGACCGCGGTCGCCGCGACGCCCACCACCGCCCCGACCGGCCCCGCCGAGGCCGTCAAGCCCGGGCAGCTGCTCGCGAGCCCGCCGACCTCGGCCGCTCCGCAGGGCGCGCTGCTCGCGGTGACGGCCGTGAAGTCGGCGGGCGGCGGCAGCGTCACCGTGGCGACCCGCCCGGCGAACCTGTCCGAACTGCTCGGCAGCAGCGAGGCGGACGGCCAGGTCCCGGTGGACCCGAGCGCGATCAAGGTCACGCCGCTGGTCAAGGACGTCAAGGCGACCGTCTCCCGGGAGAACGGCACCACGAAGGCCGACGCCTCCGGCACGCTGGAGGTCGACGTCAACGCGCCGATCCCGCTGCCCGAAGGCCTGAGCGCCGCGGCCTCCGCCTCGCTCCGGCTGCACCCGGCCCTGCGCTTCGCGTACCACGGCGCCGGTGTCGGCAGCCCGCGCACCGCCTCGATCGGCTTCGACCTGGGTGCCCACGCCCGGTGGAAGGTCACCGGCGACCTCGCCCGCGGCACCGGCGCCGCGCCCGTCCGGCTGCCGTTCGCCAAGCTCCAGGCCAGCCCGGTCATCACGGTGGCGGGCCTGCCGGTCGTGGTGAACCTCGGTCTCACCTGCTACCTGGAGATCGGCGCCGACGGCCAGGTCCACCTGGAGGCCGAACAGGAGGTCACCGGTACCTGGGCGGTGCACGCCGACTACACCGGCGGCCGCGGCTGGACGTCGTCCACCGACGCCGCCGACACCAAGGTCTCCCCGGTGCACGTGCGGCTGACCGGCAAGGCCGCCGCCCGCGCCGCCCTGGGTGCCGAGGTGAGCGTCGGCCTGTACGACACGGTCGGCGTCGAGGCCACCGTCGCCCCGTACCTGCGCGCCCAGGTGGACGGCTCGCTCACCGTGGACGTCCCGGGCGGCACCCCCCAACTCCAGGGCAGCTGGGCACTCCTGGGCGGCGTCGACCTGGGCGGCGCGCTCACCGCCCACCTGAAGGTCTTCGGGACCCCGATCATCGAGGGCAAGCTCCCGCTGCCGCCGTTCCACCGTGAGTGGCCGCTGCTGTCGGGCGGACTGCCGTCGGCTGCGGCCTCGGCTGCGGCCCCTGCCTCGCCGAAGAGCTGACCCGGTCCCTGACCACGGTGAACCCCGGGCCGACCTCGTCGGCCCGGGGTTCAGCGCTGTGCGGACCCGGCCCGGCGAGTCGTCCGAGGGATGCGGCCGGGTCCTTGGTTCACGTTCCCGTGCCGGACCCTCCCACCTCCTCCTCGGCGACCGCCGGCGCGACGCCACTGGGGGTGTTCGCCGCCAGCAGGTAGTCGAAGCTGCCCGCGCTGGTGTGCGCGCCGCCGGCGGGACAGGACCCGTTGGTCGGGTTCCCGTTGAACCAGAGGCCGAAGCATTTGTTGCAGTACCGCCAGTTGGACTGGCCGACGATGGCCATGGTGCTTCCTTTCCGGGCGGCTTCCCGGTCCTCGGGAGGGCGCCCTGGGGGGATGCGTTCATGGTTCTGCGCCCGGAGTCCCGGGCACATGAGGCAACGGTCCCAACTGCGGTGCGGCAGAAGCCGTGACGCCCGGTCGGCGAGCGGTGGGCGGCGAGCGGTGAGGTGACGCGGGGTCCGCCGGCCGGGCCGCCTCGGCGGCACGCGGGGGCGGCCGGGGTGTCAGTGGTCCGTGCCAGAGTGAGGGCATGTTGGCGATCGCGGTACGCACGGAGAACGACGAGCGGCACCCCCTGGTGACCGCCGAGGCGTTGGCTTCGCTGATTCGTGGGATCGGCGGGCGGCGCGACCGTTTTGTCGTCATGGAGCGCGTCCCGGACGTTCCGGACTTCTACATCCAGGTGTGGCACGAGGCCGGCGGCACGTACACGCTGGAGCACCGCGCCGGGTCGGCCGAGCACCACTTCCAGGTCCGACTCGACGGCCCGGAGCCGGTGATCGCCGCGATGACGGGTTGGGCCCGACTCCAGGACGGCTGGGACGCGGGGCTGGAGTGGGAGCCGGTGGATCTGGCGGCCGAGTCGGGGAAGTAGTCGACGGGGAGGCCGATCGGCCTGATGACGCCGTTGCCGGGCCGGGCCCGTGGACATCCCGGCGGGCGGCCGGGAGGATCGCCGTATGACTGCTGACGGACCGTTGACCGAGGAAGACCTCAGCGCGATGGAACGACGCGCCGCCGCGGCGGCGCCGGGCCCGTGGGCCGCCTGGTTGGAGGGGCGCCACGGGAGCGGGGGCGACAGCTTCATCCAGGTCCGGCCCGAGGCGGACCTGGACGACGAGATCTACGTCAGCCGCTTCGTCGAAGGCGCCCAACTGCCGGGTCAGGATCCGAGGCTCGACGCCGACATCGACTTCATCGCGGCCGCCCGCCAGGACGTCCCCCGCCTGATCGCCGAGGTGCGCCGTCTGCGGGCGGCGGCGGAGCGCTCACGCGGCTGGTGAACCCCGCGGCCGGGGTACCGCGCGGGGACGGGCGCTCAGCTCATGGCCCAGACGGTGGGGTCGTGGGGGACGGCCGGGCCCGGCGCGGTGGTCCCGGGGCGGGGCATCTGGGTGCTGGCGTGGCCCGGCGGGGTGTGCGAGGGATCGGACTGGAGTGCCAGGGCGTTCACCACGTCGGTCTCGACGACCCGGTGGTCGGCGCTCGCGGCGTCCTGCTTTCGGTGGTCGGCGAACGACCTGACCAGAGTGGCAAGTTGACGATTGTGATGGGCGGTCAGGTCGGCGTCATTGGTGTCAGCCGCAGCATCACGGTGCTTCCGCTGTTCCGCGATGCGCTGCTCGAACTCCTCGGTGAGGGCGAGGGAGAGGGCCTTGGCGCGGGCGCCCCGGCTGCCGGCCTGGGCGCCCGCCTCGTCGAGCAGGTCGATCGCGGAGCCGGGTAGTGCCTGGCCGGGGAGGTGCTCCTGGGCCAGGGTGGCGGCGGTCCAGAGCGCCGCGTCGTCGATCGCCACGCCGTGGTGCTCCTCCAGCCGGGGCCGGACGACGCGCAGGATCTCCAGGACCTCGTCCATCGGGGGTTCGCCGATCTCTACCGGTTGGAGCAGCCGGTAGAGGCCCGAGTCCGGTGTCCATCGGCGGTACTCGGTGGTGGTGCACGCGGCGATGACGTGGACGCCCGGCTTGCCGAGGACGGGCCGCAGGAAGGCGAGTGCCTCGGCCCCGCCGTCCTGGGTGCGCAGCAGGGTGAGGGCGTTGTCGAGGAAGAGGACGAGGTCGGCGCTGCGCCGTACCTCGGTGAGAAGGCTGGTCATGAGTTCGGCGAAGCGACCGTGGTGTCGGGGGTTGGCGAAGACGGCGCCGAGGTCGAGCGAGCGGACGGTTCGACCGGCGAACGCTGCCGGCACGGTGCCGGCGGCGATCGCGCGGGCGAGCCCGGTGATGATGCTGCTCTTTCCGACGCCCGGCGCACCGATGAGCAGGGGGATGTTCCGTTGCCTTCGGGCGAGGACCTGAGTCAGCCTCTCGATCTCCCGGGCTCGGCCGACGACGCGGTCGACGTCAGTCGTGGCTACCTCCCGGCTGAGGTCCAGGGTGAGCAGTTTCAATCGTGGGGTCGGGCGCGGTGTCGGCTTCGAAGCGGGCGCGGCGTCGGTAATGGACCGCATGACCTCCTGGCGTATCCGGTCCAGGTCGGTGATGAGCTTCACCAGAATCTGGGCGGCGACGCCCTCACCCTCGCGGATCAGGCTGAGCAGGAGGTGCTCGGTACCGATGTAGTTGTGGCCGAGCCGCAGGGCCTCCCGGAGCGCCAGTTCCAGCACCCTTTTTGCTCGGGGAGTGAAGGGGATGTGCCCGGACTGGGCCTCCTGGCCATGACCGACGATCTCCTCGACGTGCCACTGAACCCTGACAAGCGAGATTCCGAGGCGCTCCAGCGCTGCGGCGGCGACACCCTCACCCTCGTGGATGAGCCCCAGGAGGAGGTGCTCGGTGCCGATGTAGTTGTGGTCGAGTCGCCGGGCCTGCTCCTGGGCCAGGACTACAGACTTTTGTGCGCCAGGGGTGAATCGCTCAAACACGGCCCTCTCCCCCCTGTGCCGCCGTCAGGTCCGCCCGTGCCCGCCGCGTGTGCGGGTGGTCGTTGCCCAGGAGCCGCTCCCGCTCCGCCACCAGTTGCCGCAGCAGTGCCACCGCCTCGTCACCGTTCCCGCAGAGCGCGAGGTTGCGGGCCAGCATGTGCCGCGTTCTCAGGGTGTGCGCGTTCTCGGTGCCCAGCAGGCGGCTGCGGTCCGCGAGCAGCACCCGCAGCAGGGCGACCGCTTCCCCACGGTGGCCGGCCTCGCCGAGGTTGACGGCGAGGAACTGCCGGGTGCGCAGGGTGTCCTGGTGGTCGGGGCCGAGCAGGCGGGTCTGGTCGGCGAGGAGTTGCCGCAGGGCGCGGGCGGCCTCGGCCGGGTCGCCGGCGGCGCCGAGGCTGTGAGCCTGGGACTGGCGGCCGAGCAGGGTGTCGGCGTCCTCGGGGCCGAGGATCCGGGTCGACTCCTCGACGATGCCCTGCAGCGTCTCCGCCGCCTCCTTCCAGTGGCCGTCCTTGCCCCGTTCGACCGCCGCGACGCGCTGTTCGCGCAGTTCGGGCCCGGCAGTGGCGGCGAAGGCCCGGTTGAGGCCGAGGGCGATCAGGCTGGCGGTCCGGGTGCCCCGGTTGAGGGGGGTCGGCAGGCCCTCGGCGGCCATGATGGTGGTGAGCCGCTGGTAGAGGTCGTCGACGGTGAGGAGTTCGGCGCCGCCGACGACGCCCTCCCGGAGCAGGCGGATCAGACGTCCCGAGAAGGCGGTGTGGTCCTCGCCGGGGAGCGAGAGGGCGACCTGGTCGCGGTGGGCGGAGGTGAGGACGTAGGTGCCGGCGATTTCGAGTCGGCTGAGCTTGTCGTCGTCGGGTGCCATCGAGTCGGTGACGACGCGGCCGGAGAAGCAGCAGTCCAGGACGATGATCTTGGCAGTGGCGGGGCTGTCGAGGACGGCGCCGCGCAGCTTGTCGTACTCCAGCGCGCTGAACTCGGGCGCCACGAAATCGCTGTCGGGCAGGGCGAGATAGAGGTCGTGGCGGCGTCCGGCGACCAGGCCGTGCCCGGTGTAGTAGACCAGCAGGAGGTCCTCGGCCTCCTGCACGGCGGTGCGCAGCCGTTGGCCGACCGTCCGCAGGTCGCCGTCGTCGAGCAGGACGGTGCAGTGCTCCTCGGGGACGAGCCCGTGCGACGGGTCGGTGAGGATCGCCGCGAGGTCGGTGATCGTCCGGGGGACGGCGGGGAGGTCGAGCAGGTGCGGATCGCCGTAGGTGCCGGCGCCGATGAGGACGATCCGGGAGCGCTGAGGGTCCGGAAGGCGCACGTCACTCCTGCTCGGACGCGGTGCCGTCCGGTACCGGTTCGCGGTCCAGCACCTGGCGCAGGACGGTCTCCAGTTCGGCGGCGCTGACCCGCTTGGCATCGAGTTCCACCGACTCGCCGTCCGGGCGGCGGATCTTGAGCCGGACGTCGCTGCGCCGGGGGTGGGCGAACCAGGTGCGCAGCGAGGCGGCCAGCACCGAGAGTCCGCCGCCGGCCCCGACCGCCACCGTCAGGACGTCCAGGGCCGTGCCGAGCTCGCCGGGCCTGGGCGCCGCGCCGGTGAGGCCGACGGTGCCGGCGAGTTCGGGTTCGCCCCGCAGCCAGTCGGTGAGCGATTCCGCGTCCGAGGCGGGCTGCCCGCCCGTTACCGAAAGGTGCAGGTCCACGGCTGTCCCCCGAGATTCACCTGAGAACGAAAGGAGTTGAGGCCAGGAGTGTACTGAAACCGGTGCGGCCCGTACCCGGAAAAGGCGCGAGATAGCCTGAGCGGATGATCATTCAGTTGCCCCCGGGCGAGTTCCGCGCCTACCTGTTCGACTGCGACGGCACCGTCGCCGACTCGATGCCGCTGCACTACCGGGCGTGGAAGCAGACGCTCGACGAGTGGGACTGCGCGTTCTCCGAGGACCTCTTCTACGCCTGGGGCGGCCGGACGGTCGCGGACATCGTCGCCCAACTCAACGCGGACCAGGGGCTGGCGATGCCGGTGGAGGCCGTCGCCCGCCGCGCGGAGCAGCTCTACCGCGCGCTGCTCCCGCGGCTCGCGGCCGTCCCGGGCATCGTGGCGCACATCGAGCACGCCCGGGAGCGGCGGATCCCGAGTGCCGTCGTCTCCGGCAGCACCCGGGAGTCCGTCACGGCGTCGCTGACCGTG
This sequence comes from Kitasatospora sp. NPDC059327, assembly GCF_042752535.1. Classification (NCBI taxonomy): domain Bacteria; kingdom Bacillati; phylum Actinomycetota; class Actinomycetes; order Kitasatosporales; family Streptomycetaceae; genus Kitasatospora; species Kitasatospora sp. NPDC059327. Next base: position 109,745 of record NZ_JBHYYB010000005.1, read on the forward strand.
CTCGGCCTGCTGGACCGGTTCGACACGCTGGTCTGCGCCGGCGACTACCCGAGGGCGAAGCCCGCCCCCGACGCCTTCCTGCTCGCCGCCGACCGCCTCGGCGTGGCGCCGGGGGACTGTCTGGTGTTCGAGGACTCGGTCCTGGGGATCGAGGCCGCGACCGCTGCCGGGATGGCCTCCGTGCGGGTGTGCGGGGCGGCGGGTGGCTCCGGAGTGGCCTCGGGCGCCCCCTCCGGAGAAGGCTCGCCGCGGTGAGGCGGGTCGGCGGTCAGGCCGGGGTCGGGGCAGGGGCCGGAGTGAGCAGCCGCAGGGCGGCCGGGACGGCTTCGACGTCGATCGGCAGGGCGGCCATGAACTCGCCGTCGGCGTAGGCGGTGATGCCGGGGGAGTCGATCCGCAGCGAGGGCGTGCGGTGGGTGGTGACCTCCCGGCGTTCGACGTGGGTGCCCTTGAAGAGGGTGGGGAAGAAGCGGGCGATGCGGTGGCGGGGCATGGCGTCGACGAGGGTGACGTCGAGCAGGCCGTCGGCGGGGTCGGCGGTGGGGCAGATGAGCATGCCGCCGCCGTAGCTGGTGGTGTTGCCGACGGCGGCGAGGGTGAGGTCGCGGGCGATGACGGTACCGTCGGCGAGGGTGATCCGGAACGGCAGCGGGCGCAGATTGGCGAACTCGACCGCGATCGCCAGGTTGTAGCGCATCCGGCCGTGCGGCCAGCGCAGGCGGTTGGTGCGGTCGCTGACCAGGGAGTCGAAGCCGCTGGCGAGGACGGAGCCGAACCAGCGCCGCGACCCGTCGGCCGCCGTCACCCGGCCGAGGTCCACGGTGCGGGTGTGGCCGGCGGCGACCACCTCGGCCGCCGCCTCCGGCGCTCCGCGCGGCAGCCCGTACGCGCGGGCGTGGTCGTTGCCGGTGCCCGCCGGGACGACGCCGAGCGGGATGTCCGTCCCCGCGGTCGCCTGGAGGCCGAGGTTGATCATGCCGTCCCCGCCGACCACCACCAGTGCGTCGCAGTTGCCGGTGGCGACGGTCGCGCGGGCCAGGGCGAGGGACTCCTCGGCGGACGCGCCCGTCCGGGCGTCGACCTCGACGCCCAGGGCGCGCAGCCGGGCGGTGGCGCGGCGGGCCGCCGGTTCGGCGTGACCGGCGGCCGCCGCCGGGTTGGTGAGGAGAACGACCCGGGTGACGGTTCTCCGGTCGGTCATGGGATCAGCTTGCCGGGGTTGAGGATGCCCGCCGGGTCCAGCTCGGCCTTGACCGCGCGCAGGATGCGGACGCCCAACTCGCCGATCTCCTCGGCCATCCAGGGCCGGTGGTCGGCGCCGACGGCATGGTGGTGGGTGATGGTTCCGCCGTGGGCCAGGATGGCGTCCCCGGCGGCGCGCTTGGCGACGGCCCACCGGGGGAGCGGCTCCTCGCCGAGGGCGGCGACCACGGTGAAGTAGAGCGAGGCGCCGGTCGGGTAGACGTGCGAGATGTGGCAGAGCACGAGGGCGCCGGGCAGCGCGGTCGTCAACGCGGCGGTGACCGCGAAGCGCAGGTCGGCGAGCCGGCGCCAGTCCGTCGCGGTCTCCAGGGTCTCGCAGAGCGCCCCCGCGGTGAGCAGGGAGTCCCGCAGGTAGGGCGCGTTGAACCGGCCGTGCTCCCAGGCCCGGGCCGGTGCCTCGCCCAGCGAGGTGCCGCCGGCCGCCAGCAGGGCGGCCCGGGTCAGCTGGTGACGGGCGGCGACCTGCTCGGCGGAGCCCTCGAACACGGTGACCGCCAGACAGCCGGTGACGGCGGGCTCACCGCCGATCTTCTCCGTCATCGCGAGGTTGACCATGGTCTCGGCCTCGTCGGACAGCCGGATCACCGTCGGCCCGGTGTCCTGCTGTTCCACCGCGCGCAGGGCGGCCGCGCCGGTGGCGAAGTCGGGGAAGGACCAGGCCTCGTAGGCCTTCACCGCGGGCAGCGGGTGGATCCGGACGCGGACGGCGGTGATCACGCCCAGCGCGCCCTCCGAGCCGAGGAAGAGCTCGCGCAGGTCGGGGCCGGCGGCGGAGGCGGGGGCGCGGCCGAGGTCCAGCACGCCCACCGGGGTGATGACGCGCAGGCCGCGCACCATCTCGTCGAAGCGCCCGTACCCGGCGGAGTCCTGGCCGGAGGAGCGGGTGGCCGCGAAGCCGCCGATGGTGGCGAAGCGGAAGCTCTGCGGGTAGTGGCCGAGTTCGAAGCCGTGCTCGGCCAGCAGCGCCTCGGCCGCCGGACCGGTGAGGCCCGCTCCCAGGACGGCCTCGCCGGAGGTCGCGTCGAGGTCGAGCAGCCGGTCGAAGCGGCGCAGGTCGAGCGAGACGACGGCGGTGAAGCCCCCGCGCTCCGGGTCCAGCCCGCCGACCACGCTGGTGCCGCCGCCGAACGGCACCACGGCGATGCGGCGTTCGGCGCAGAGCGCGAGCAGGGCGGCGATCTCGTCCTCGCTGCCGGGCAGCAGGACGGCGTCCGGCGCGTCCTGCGGCTCGCGGCTGCGGCGGCGCAGCAGGTCGGGGGTCGACTTGCCGCCCGCGCGGGGCAGGCGGTCCGCGGCGGCGGCGCTGACGTGCGCCTCGCCGACCACGGCGGCCAGGGCCTTCAGGTCCGCCTCGGCCAGCTGCGAGGGCCGCAGGGTGACCTCCTCGGCGGCGGGCCCGGGGGCCGCGTCGCCGGTGACGCCGAGGGCGGCGGCCAGCAGGGCCTTGATGTCGGCCGACAGCTCCTTGGCGAGCGCCGGGTCGCCCCAGGCGTCCCACTTCATCGGGGGGAGCGGCAGCGCGGCGTGGGCCGGTCCCGCTTGCGTCTCAGGTGCCATGCGTTACAGTTTCACACATCATGTCAAGTAGTAACGCTGGGCCGGTCGGCCCCGAGGCGACCCCCGAGCCCCGCAGCACCGATGACGTCATCCTCGACGCGGCAGCCGAGCTGATCGTCCATCTCGGCGTGCGCCGAACGCAGTTGGCCGAGATCGCCCGGCGCGCCGGGGTCAGCCGGCCGACCGTCTACCGGCGCTGGCCGGACGTCCGGGCGGTGATCGGGGCACTGCTCACCCGAGAGATCCGCGAGACCCAGGCCACCGTCCGACTCACGGGCGAGGACCGGGCCGCCTTCGTCGAGGGCGTCGTCGACGTCGCCGTCCGGCTGCGCGACCACCCGGTGCTCGGCGCGCTGCTGGCCTCGGCCGACTCCGACACGCTCTTCGAGTACGTCGTCGAACGGCTCGGCGCCAGCCAGCGCGGCCTGCTGGAGGCGCTGCGCGCGGGCATCGAACAGGGCCAGGCCCACGGCTCGATCCGGGCCGGCGAGCCCGTCGAGCTGGCCGCCATGGTGCTGCTGATCGCCCAGTCCACCGTCCAGTCGCACCGCATGGTCGCGCACCTGCTGCCCGAGGCGGCCTGGCGGCGCGAACTGGCCAGGGCGCTGAACGGGTACCTCGCGCCGTGAGCGGCCACGCGCGTCGTGACCACCGCGCCGGGGCGGGCTCGCGCCGGTCGGACGCCTCGCGCCCGACGGCCCTGGGGCGGTCGGACGCCTCGCGCCGGACGGGCCCTGGGGCGGTCGGACGCCTCGCGCCGGGCGGGCCCTGGGGCGGTCGGACGCCTCGCGCCGGGCGGGCTCGGGGCACCCGGCGCCTCGCGTCGGACGGCCTGTGCCGAACGGACCCCTCGCGCCATGACCATGCACGCCGTGACGAACGGATACCTCGCGCCATGACGACCAATGCCGGGCCTTTCGCCGGAACCGCCCGACTCACCGCCCGGCGGCGGGAGTTGGAGCTGGACTCGCTCGCCGCCACCCCGTCCGTCGACCTACTGGTGATCGGTGGCGGGGTCACCGGCGCCGGAGTCGCGCTGGACGCGGCCGCGCGCGGCCTCCGGGTCGCCCTCGTGGAGGCTCGCGACCTGGCCTTCGGTACCAGCCGGTGGAGCTCCAAGCTGGTCCACGGCGGCCTGCGCTACCTCGCCTCCGGGCGGATCGGCGTGGCGCGGGAGAGCGCCGTCGAGCGCGGCGTGCTGATGACCCGCACCGCCCCGCACCTGGTCCGACCGCTGCCCCAACTCATCCCTCTGCTACCGGGGTTGCTGCGCCCCGGGCAGGCGTCGCTGGTCCGGGCCGGCTTCCTCGCGGGGGACGCGCTGCGGCTGAGCGCCGGTACGCCGGGCGCGCTGCTGCCCCGGATGCGCCGCATCGACGCCGCCCGGGCCCGCCAACTGGTGCCCGCCGTCCGGTCGGAGGGCCTGACGGGTGCGTTGGTCGCGCACGACGGCCAACTGGTCGACGACGCACGGCTGGTGGTGGCACTCGCCCGGACGGCCGCGCAGTACGGCGCCACCGTGCTCACCCGGGTCCGGGCGGAGGAGGTCACCGGCACCTCGGCCCGACTGGTCGACGGCCTCACCGGGCAGTCCCTGGTGCTCACCGCCGGCGCGGTGGTCAACGCCACCGGCGTGTGGGCCGGCGAGGTGGACCCGTCCATCCGGCTGCGGCCCAGTCGTGGGACCCATCTGCTGGTCGACGCGGCCACGCTCGGTTACCCGGTCGCGGCGCTCACGGTGCCCGTACCGGGCTCCACCAGCCGGTTCGTCTTCGCGCTGCCGCAGCAACTCGGCCGGGTGGCGATCGGGCTGACCGACGAGGACGCTCCCGGGCCGGTCCCGGACGAGCCGCGACCGACCGAGGCCGAGCTCGACTTCCTGCTCGACACCGTCAACGCGGCCCTGACCACCGCGCTGACCAGGGCTGACGTCCGCGGCGCGTACGCCGGGCTGCGGCCGCTGATCGACACCGGTGGCGGCAGTACCGCGGACATCTCCCGGCAGCACGCGGTGCTGGAGTCCCCGTCCGGGGTGATCACGGTCGTCGGCGGCAAGCTCACCACCTACCGGCGGATGGCCGAGGACGCGGTGGACACCGCCGTCCGCCTGCGCGGCCTGCCGGCCCGTGCCTGCTGGACGGCCCGGTTGCCGCTGGTCGGCGCGCCGGGGCACCGGGACAGCCGGCCGGCGCCGGCCGGCGGGGTGCCCGCCTCGCTGGTCGCCCGGCACGGCGGAGCCGCCCGCGAGGTCCTGGCGGCCGGCGGCGCCGAGCCGATCGCCGAGGGCATCGACGTGACCCGCGCCGAGATCGCCTACGCGGTGACGCACGAGGGCGCCCTGGACGCCTCCGACGTGCTCGACCGCCGGACCAGGATCGGCCTGGTGGCACAGGACGCCGACCGGGCCCGTGCGGCGGTGCGGGAGATCGTCGAGGAGTCCTTGACGCGGTAGCGCGGCCTGCCGGCCCTCAGTGGCCGACGCGCTCCGGCGCCGGGTGGACGGTGCCGCCCAGGTCCACCGTGCAGGCGAGCGGGTGTTCCGCCGAACCGGTCCGCTCCAGCCGGACGGAGAGCGGCGGCGCCGGCTCCTCGGGAAGCCGGGCGGTGAGGGTGAGGGGGTAGACGCCGTGCCCGCGCACCCGGTGGAAGGCGTACTCCTTGCCGTCCACCAGCAGCTCGGTCTCGGTGATCCAGCCCGAGCGGACGTTCACCGTGACGGACCGGCCGGCCCGGTCGAGATGGAAGCTGTACCGGCGGCGCATGGCACCTCCCGCGCGGGGGTCCTGGCCCGCGTGACCAGTCTAGATGACCGGGGGCCGGGGAGGGGGAGTCCAAGGTCAGGATGTGACACCGGACTTGGACTCCGCCGCGATCTCCGGCCTCCTGTGGTCGGGAGCTGCACCCGGAACGGCCGGCGCGCCCTGCCCGCTCCCGGTGCCGCTCCCGCCCCGGTCACACCAGCCGGCCGCCGCCGTCCACGTGCAGGACCGTCCCCGTGACGAACGGGCTGGCCATCGAGAAGAGGACGGCGCGGACCAGGTCGTCCGTGCTGCCGACCCGGCGGGCGGGGTTGCGTGCGGCGACCGCGCGCAGGAACGGTTCCTTGTCGGCGCCCATCCGGTCCCAGGAGCCGCTGTCCACGATGCCGGGGGAGACGGCGTTGACCCGGACCGGGGCGACCTCGACGGCGAGAGCCTGGACCAGGAAGGCCAGCGCCCCGTTGGTGGCGGCCATCACCGTGCGGGCGGGGGCCGGGCGCCAGGCGGCGACACCGGAGAAGAAGGTGAACGAGGCGCCGTCGGGGCCGTCGGTCGCGGCCTGGCCGGCCAGGTGCTTCGCGAGCAGCAGCGGTCCGACCACCTTGGCGGCGAACGCGCGCTGCACGTCGGCCAGTTCGAGTTCGGCGAGCGGGCCGTTCGCGGGCATCGCCGCCGTCGAGACCAGGTGGTCGAAGTGACCGGTGGTGGCGGCGAGTGCGGCGATCGAGGCCTCGTCGGTGAGGTCCACCGGGACGACCCGGGCCGGGCCGGCCAGCTCGCCGGCGGTCCATTCCAGCTTGCGCGGGTCGGGGCCGGCCAGGACCAGTTCGGCACCGGCGGCGGAGGCGGCGCGGGCGAGCGCGCGGCCGGTGTTCGAGCCGGCGCCGACGACGACGACGCGGCGGCCTTCGAGGGCGGTGGAGGAGGGGGCGGGTACGGGCGTCTCGGCGGTCATGACGTGGCTCCTGGGGAGGTGGGGTGTCTGCGCCGTCCACCCTCCGCCGAGCTGCGGTGATGCGTCCAAGGCTTCTCTTCTCCCACAGCCATAAACTCTGTGCATGGCCACGCTCCGACAGCTCGAATACCTGGTGACCGTCGTCGACACCGGCTCGTTCACCCGGGCCGCCGCACTGCTGCACGTCACCCAGCCCGCGCTCTCGCACCAGGTGCGGGCGCTGGAGCGGGCCGTCGGCGGCACCCTGCTGGAGCGACTGCCGCGCGCCGTCCGGCTGACGCCGATGGGCCGGGCGGTGCTGCCGCACGCCCGCGCCGCGCTCGCCGACGCCGAGCGCCTGCGCGGCGCGGCCCGGCTCACGGCCGGCCTGGACGGCGGCGAGCTCGAACTCGCCACCGTCTACTCGATCAGCCTCGGCATCCTGCCGCCGGTGCTGCGGGCCTGGCGCCGGCTCCACCCGCGGGTGCGGATCCGGCTGCGCGAGTACGCCCACAACGACGAGCTGCGCGCGGCGATGGCGGCCGGGCAGGCGGACGTCGCGGTCGGGACGCCGCCGCCGGACTGGGAGGGGCCGATCCGGGAGCTGGGCGTCGAGGAGTTCGTGCTGGCACTGCCCGCCGAACCGGACGAGGCGGCGGAGGGCCGGACGGTCCGGCTGGCCGACCTGTCGGGGCGTGACTGGGTGCACTACGCGCCCGGCAACGGCCTCGCCGACCTGCTCGACGAGGCCTGTGCGGAGGCCGGGTTCCGGCCGCGGGCGGCGGTGCGGACCGAGCAGACGGCGGCCGCGCCGCTGCTGGCCGCGGCCGGGCTGGGCCCCGCCCTGGTACCCGCCAACATCGTCCCGCCGGGCTTCGACGGCCTGGTCCGCCGCCCCGAGCCGCCGGTGCGGCGCCCGCTCGCGGCGTACGCCCGGACCCGGCCGGATCCGCTGACGGCGGCCTTCGTCGAGCTGCTGGCCCGGCAGGCCTGTCTGCTGCCGCCGCATGTCGCCGCGCTGCTCGGGGGTGAGCTCCTCGGGGGCGAACCGCTCGGGGGCGAACCGCGCGGGAGCGAGTGAGCCCCGTGGCGCCCGGCGGTGGCGGGCGGTCGCCGGGGGCGCGACGGGGGCGCATCCGGACGGATGGATTCTCGTGATCTCTACAGTGTTGTAGATTCTTCTGGAGGGAGAGCAACCGAGGAGGGCATCGTGGGAGTTTCGCTGGCCAAGGGTGGCAACGTCTCGCTGACCAAGGAGGCGCCGGGTCTGACCGCCGTCATCGTCGGTCTCGGCTGGGACGTGCGGACCACCACCGGGGCCGACTACGACCTGGACGCGAGCGCGCTGCTCTGCAACGCGGTCGGCAAGGTGGTCTCGGACCAGCACTTCGTCTTCTTCAACAACCTGCGCAGCCCGGACGGTTCGGTCGAGCACAGCGGCGACAACCTGACCGGCGGCGGCGACGGCGACGACGAGCAGATCAAGGTCGACCTGGACGCCGTGCCGGCCGGGGTGGCCAAGGTGGTCTTCCCGGTGTCGATCTACGACGCGGACGCCCGACTGCAGAGCTTCGGCCAGGTCCGCAACGCGTTCATCCGGATCGTCAACCAGGCCAACGGCCAGGAGCTGGCGCGCTACGACCTCTCCGAGGACGCCTCGACCGAGACCGCGATGGTCTTCGGCGAGCTGTACCGCAACGGGGCCGAGTGGAAGTTCCGCGCCATCGGCCAGGGGTACGCCTCCGGCCTGCGCGGCATCGCCACCGACTACGGCGTGAACGTCTGAGACCGTCCGTCGCGCCACGCGGCGGCGGTTGAGTCCGCCGCGCAGCCCGGCGGCGTTTGAGGCGATCCGCCGCGCGGCGCGACGTCGCGAGCGTCTGGGACGACCCCTCGGGCCGTCCCAGACGTCGCGGGCCTGGCCGAACGCCCCTTCCAGTCAGTCGGCCTGACGGTGCGTCGGCGGTCGCCCGAGGGCGTGTCCGCCGAACCCGCCCGTCCCGGCGACCTGCTGGCGCCACCAGGCGGTCATCGTGCCGTCGTCCATGGTCGACCAGTCCGGCGCCTCGGTCACCTGGGCCCTCCCGAGCCGCCGGCCGACCTCGACCATCTCCCGCCCCACCGCGCCGCGTTCGCGGTCGTACGCGGGCAGCAGCTCCGCCCAGGAGTCGGCCGCCCGCCAGGCGTCCTCGAAGGCGCAGGCGTCCTGCACCGCCTTCACCGCGCCGCTGGTGTTGTGCGGGCGGACCACGGTGGCCGCGTCCCCGGCGAGCAGCAGGCGCCCGGCGGTCCGGCGCGGAGCCGCCAGGTCGTAGATCGGCTGGATGAAGGTCCGTTCGCGGGGGGAGAGGGTGACCACCCGGGCCCAGTAGGGCGGCAGGTGCCGCTCGGCCAGCTCGGCCAGCTCCTCGAACCGCCCGGTGGTGAGCGCCCCGGCGGGCACGCTGGTCGGGTCACCCGGTCGCAGCCAGGCCGGAGTGGGCGCGTAGAAGACGAAGTTGACCTGGGTGGAGCCCGGGGTCAGACCCGGGATGCGGTACAGCACCACCTGGCCGCCGGGGTAGCAGACCGTGATCACCTCGTGGTCCGGCCAGAGCGCCGCGCCGCCGGGCAGCTCGGCGAGCAGCCGGGCGTCGAAGCTGCCGCGCCAGCAGACGTAGCCGGCGTACTCGGGCCGGGCCTCCGGGCAGACGGCCTCGCGGACCACCGAGCGGTAGCCGTCGGCGCCGATCACCAGGTCGTACCGGTCCGGTCCTCCGTCGGGGCCGGTCAGCCGGGCGTGGTCGCTGTCGCCCGCCACGGCGGTGACCGCCTCGCCCAGCCGGAACTCCACGCTGTCGGGGGTGCGTTCGCGCAGGGCCTGCCAGAGCACTCCCCAGTGGTAGGAGCGGAACGGCATCTCCTGTGCCCAGAGCAGCCGTCCGCGCGGTCCGGACCCGCCGTCGGGGTCGTGGGCCAGCCAGTGCCGCTGGGTCAGCCGGTGCCAGCGGATGCCGTCGTCGAGGTGGCCGGCGCGGGCCAGTTCGGTGTACCGGTCGTGGAGCACGCAGAGGCCGACGCCGCGGTCCTCCAGTCGGCCGGGGCTGCGTTCCAGGACCACCACCCGGTCCGCCCCGCCCCGGGCGGCCGCCCGCGCGAACGCGCACCCCGCGATGCTGCCGCCGACCACGGCTATCGATCCGCCTCGCACTGTCGTCCCCTCCCCGGGGATTCCTCCGAACCCCCCTTCGGGGAACGACCATACGCACACTCCGCTTCGACCTGACGGGTGGTCAGGCATATTGGACGCGGTCGTCGGATGGGGTGCGGTAGGCGGCCGGCCCGCCGTCGGTCCGCCGTCGGTTCGCACTCGGCCCGCGGTCGGTCCGCGATCCGCTCGCGGTCGGCGCCGGTCGGCGGGCCGTGCGGTTATGCAACTAGTTGCACATGCCGCGCCGCGTCCCCTACCGTGTGGTAACGACGAGCCGCCGCATGCCGTACAGGAGACGCCGATGAGCACCGACCCCCAGCGGGCCCGGGAGCCGTACCCGCACCTGCTCAGCCCGCTCGACCTCGGCTTCACCACCCTCCCCAACCGCGTGATCATGGGCTCCATGCACGTCGGCCTGGAGGAGGCGCCGAACGGCTTCGAGCGGATGGCCGCCTTCTACGCCGAGCGCGCCCGCGGCGGCGTCGGCCTGATCGTCACCGGCGGCATCGCCCCCAACGAGGCCGGCCGACCCTGGGGCGGCGGCGCCATGCTCACCACCGAGGCGGAGGCCGACCGCCACCGCGTCGTCACCGACGCCGTGCACGCCGCCGGTGGCCGCATCGCGATGCAGATCCTGCACTTCGGCCGCTACGCCTACCACCCCGACCTGGTCGCCCCCAGCGCCGTCCAGGCCCCGATCAGCCCGTACGTGCCGAACGCGCTCACCGCCGAGCAGGTCGAGCAGACCATCGAGGACTTCGCCCGCTGCGCCGCCCTCGCCCGCCGGGCCGGCTACGACGGCGTCGAGATCATGGGCTCCGAGGGCTACCTGATCAACGAGTTCACCGCCGCCGCCACCAACCACCGCGAGGACGCGTGGGGCGGCGGGTACGAGAACCGGATGCGCTTCCCGGTCGAGATCGTCCGCCGGGTCCGCGAGCGGGTCGGCCCCGACTTCATCCTGATCTACCGGCTCTCCATGCTCGACCTCGTCCCCGGCGGTTCCACCCTCCCCGAGGTCGTCCGACTCGCCCAGGCCGTCGAGGCGGCCGGCGCGACCATCATCAACTCCGGCATCGGCTGGCACGAGGCGCGGATCCCCACCATCGCCACCTCCGTCCCGCGCGGCGCCTACGCCTGGGTCACCAAGAAGGTGATGGGCTCGGTCGGCGTCCCGCTGGTCACCAGCAACCGCATCAACACCCCCGAGATCGCCGAGCGGTTGCTCGCCGACGGCCACGCCGACCTGGTCTCGCTGGCCCGCCCGCTGCTCGCCGACGCCGACTTCGTCGGCAAGGCGCGGGCCGACCGCTCCGAGGCCATCAACACCTGCATCGGCTGCAACCAGGCCTGCCTGGACCACACCTTCAGCGGACAGATCACCTCCTGCCTGGTCAACCCGCGCGCCTGCCACGAGACCGAACTCGTCCTCGCTCCGACCAGGCTGCGCAAGCGGATCGGCGTCGTCGGCGCCGGACCGGCCGGCCTCGCGTTCGCCGTCTCCGCCGCCGAACGCGGCCACGCCGTCACCCTGTTCGACGCCGCCGACACCGTCGGCGGGCAGCTGAACGTGGCCCGGCGCGTCCCCGGCAAGGAGGAGTTCGACGAGACCTTGCGCTACTACCGCACCCGGCTGGCCGAGTTGGCGGTCGAACTGCGGCTCGGCGCGCTGGTCGCGGCGGCGCGGCTCGCCGCCGAGGGCTTCGACGAGATCGTCCTCGCCACCGGCGTCACCCCGCGCCGCCCGGCGGACCTCCCGGGCATCGACCACCCCAGCGTGCTCGGCTACCTGGACGTGCTGCGCGACGGCGCGCCCGTCGGCGAGCGGGTCGCCGTCCTCGGCGCCGGCGGCATCGGCTTCGACGTCGCCGAGTACCTCACCGACCAGGGCGACGCCGCGAGCCTCAATCCGCCGGTGTTCCACCGCAAGTGGGGCATCGACCCGGAGTACCGCGAGCGCGGCGGCCTGACCCGTCCCGACCCGCCGCGGCCCCCGCGCAGCGTCCACCTGCTGCAGCGCAAGACCACCAAGGTCGGTGCCGGCCTCGGCAAGACCACCGGCTGGATCCACCGCACCGAGCTCAAGCACCGCGGCGTCACCATGGTCGCCGGCGCGAGCTACGAACTGATCGACGACGCGGGCCTGCACATCGTGGTGGACGGCGAGCGGCAGCTGCTGCCCGTGGACACCGTCGTCCTCTGCACGGGTCAGGAGCCGCGCCGCGAGCTGGACACCGCCCTGCGCGCGCTCGGCATCACCCCGCACCTGATCGGCGGCGCCGACGTGGCCGCCGAGCTCGACGCCAAGCGGGCCGTCAAGCAGGGCACCGAGCTGGCGGCCGTGATCTGACCGCCCGCCCGCTCGGCGCCGGCGGTTCAGGCGTCGACGTCCAGTGCGGTGCCGTAGAGCCGGTGGACCCGCAGCCTGACCACCAGGCGCCGTTCGGCGACCTGCTCGGCCAGGAACTGCCGCGGGTCCGCCGGCCGGAACTCCGCCGGGAGCATCGCCAGCAGCTCCTGCCCGACCGCGTCACCGGGCTCGGCGGACGCCTCGGAGATCTCCGCCTCGCCCTCCGCGACGGCAAAGGAGAACGGGTCCGGCCCCTGGACGTGCAGCGCCGCCCGGGGATCGCGCCGCAGGTGACGGACCTTGACGCGGTCGGCGGTGGTGGAGAACCGCACCGTCCGCTCCGCTGGGTCCCAGCGGTAGAGCATGGTGGTCAGGTGCGGGTGGCCGCCGGCCTTGACGGAGGCGAGGGTGCCGAACTGCTGGGCGGCGAGCAGGTCCGAGGCGGCCTGGTCGGAGAGTGGGCGCGGGGCCGGTCGTTGAGTCATATCCGGGACAACCGCTCGGCGCGCACAATTGTTCCGTACTGGATTACCCGTATGTGGACGACTTTCCTCGGCGGTCGAGTACGGGGTCCGGAGCCCGTCGTCAGGCCCGCCGTCCGGCCCGCCGTCCGGCCCGCCGTCCGGTCCGGCCTACGATCGGTGCATGTCCCTGCCGCACGCCATCCTCACCGCCCTGCTGGAGAAGCCGTCCTCGGGGCTGGAGCTGACCCGGCGGTTCGACAGGTCGATCGGGTTCTTCTGGTCCGCCACCCACCAGCAGATCTACCGGGAACTGGGCCGGCTGGAGACCGCCGGCCTGATCCGGGCCCTCCCGCAGGACGCCCCGGTGCGCGGCCAGAAGAAGGAGTACGAGGTCCTGCCCGCCGGCCGCGTCGAACTCGAACGGTGGACGGCCGGCGGGGACGAGCCGAAGGCCGTCCGCGAACCCCTGCTGCTGCGGCTGCGCGCGGCGGCGGTGGTCGGCACCACCGGACTGGACGCCGAGCTGGCCCGCCACCTCGCCCTGCGCCGCGCGCAGTTGGCCGACTACCGGGAGATCGAGCGGCGCGACTTCCCGCCGTCCGGCACCCCGGCGGACGACCGGGCGGCCGACGGGGACCGGCTCCGGCACGCCGTGCTGCGGGCCGGCATCGGACTGGAGACCTTCTGGGTCGAGTGGCTCACCGAGACCCGCGCCGCCCTCCCGGCCGATCCCTCCTGACCGTCCCATCGGTCCTGACCTGCGAAGACGTCGCGTGGACGGGCGGGACCGCAGGGCCGGTGGGACACTGAGTGCCTGTCCCTGCCCGACTCCCGATCGGGGGCCGTATGTCGCACCCGAGGCCTCTCCTCGCCCTCACCGCCGCAGCCGTGGTCACCGTGGTCGCCCTCGGGACGGCCGGTCTCACCACCGGCTCCGCCGCCGCCCCACCGGCCGTCTCCCTCGGGGCCGCCGCCCCGGCCGACCGCCTCCCCACGGCCGACCAGCTGAAGGCGGCCCTGCTGAGTACCGCCGAACTCGGCCCGAACTTCACCGAAGTCCCGGTCGGCCAGAGCTCCGCGTCGACGGGCGGCGGCGCCTCCCCGGTCGCCGGCTGCGACGCGCTCCGCTCCCTGCTCAACGGCACCGAAGCCGGTCCGTCGCCACAACTTCCGCACCAGGAAGTCGAATTCGACGGCCCCGACGGCAACCCCATGGTGACCGAATCCCTCACCGCCGAAGACGCCGCCCAGCTGACCAGCGACTTCACCGTCGTCACCGACGCGTTCACCGACTGCCACAGCCTGACCTTCAACGACGGCACCGACGCCTCCGTGACCTTCACCGTCACCCCCGTCACCCTGGGCGACCGCCAGGGCGCCCCCGCCGTCCGCCTCGACGGCACCCTCGCCGGCGTCCCGCTCAACGGCTACATCGCCGTCGAACGCTTCGGCACCGTCGCCCTGTCCTACGGCTTCTTCCAGCGCGACGACGCCTCCTCGCAGCTCGCCTCCCTCTACTACCGCGCCGCCGTCGCCAAGGCCGAACGCACCCTCGGCTCCCCCGCCGGCACCGCCACCGCCCCACCCGCCTCCGTCTGACCCCACCGAGGGCAGCGGCCCCCGCCGAGCAACAGCTCGACGGGGGCCGGACGTACGGTCAGCGGTTCAGCCGGCCTGCGCCTCCAGAAACCAGCGCTGATTGGCCTTCCCGGTGCACTGCCAGACCCCGAGCGCGGCTCCGTTGGTGGTGTTCCACCCGGGCAGTTCCAGGCAGGTGTGGGAGTCCGGGTTGTCCTACGTAGTAGAGGGGACGTGGAAGACGTTCGATTCATCAACCCGATGACGAGGAGAGTGATATGAAGCTTTCGGCCCTTGGTTACTGGAGTTCGCCGGAGGTGCCGAATCTTCCGGATCCTACACGTTTGGTTGATGCTGATTTGGATGAGTCGGAACGTACCTTCGTCTCTGACTACCTGGCTCGTGGGCAGGTGGCTCGACAGTTTATGGGGGTTTCGCGCTGTCGGCTCTGCGGGAATGCCAATGGTAGTATGGAAATGACCGATGGAACTTTCATCTGGCCAGAAGGGCTAGGGCACTATGTGCTTCAGCATTCTGTGAGACTTCCCCGGGATTTCATTGGCCATATCTTCGCTCGCCTTGAAGAGCTGGACGAAGCGAGCGTAGATCACTCGTGGTGGATGGCTCGAGCTTTTGATGTTTGATTGAGCTGGTCCGTAGTAGGGATGCGCCTTGCAGTCTAGTGGGTCATTTTCCATGGACTGCAAGGCGCTCTGCTTTCGGTGATTTGCGCGGCTCTGCCGGAATGGGTTTGGCTGACTGGCATATTCGCCGTGAAGAAGGCAGCTGAGAATGTGTCCAATGGCGTTGGGTTCTTGAATTGGATCAACCGCATTTGTGGAAATAAGGTGATAGTACCCGCAGTTTGGCGCTCTCTTGGTGCTGTTAGGGTCATGAGGAAGATATGAGAGGGATTCAAGAGAGATTCGAGGGGAGTATGGATTCGTTTGCGAGTTCAATCCTGCGGAAAGGCTTCGGGGTTGATTGATGCGAATTTCTAGTGTGCGAGCCGTGGTTGGCCTTCTCGTCACGCTGGCGGTGGCTGCCGTCGCGGTTGTCCTGATTGCCGCTTCTGGTGACACCTGCAAGGTCCCCTCGGCCGACCGTCGAGCCGTTGTGGATGGGCGTGTAGAAATCGCTCATTCGAGCACGACAAATCCGGCAGGGGCAGAAGAGTTTGAAATGTCGTACCTTTTGCTTCCTGCGATTGGAGTGTCGGTCGATTCCATCGCGGTCGAGATGTCCCGCCTGGAGGGCAAGGGCTGGAAGGTCGCGGAGGCTACGGGTGAGGGGGCCTCGGTCCTGAGTCCGACTGGAAAGACCCTGGCGAGAATTGAATACCCTGAGACCTTCCTCCGTGAATGCGGCTGATCATATAAGTCTTAATCCTGTCCTGCAGAAAATAGGGGATAAGCTGCGAGAGAATCCTGGCGCCGTCGTCATCACGCTTGAGCGAATATCGCGTTAGCGCGTTTACCCGGGGTGCAGATGGAGTTGGTCGGGAGTTCTGTCGGTCCAACTGATTGCCGGGGATGAGTTGGTGTCCGCCTGTTAGGGCCTGCGAGTCTTCCGGGAGTGTGGCTGTGGATTTTCTGGTGCTTCTGATTCCCTTGCTTGCGGGAATTGCCATTGTGACGGACTTCCGGGGGGTCAGTAGGTTGTTCATGCAGCCAAGCGAAAGGCCTCCCTCGAAGAAGGGAATGGCCGGCCCCCACCTGCTTGCGGGATGGTTCTTCGTCCTGCTGTCCGCAGTGGGTCTACTGATGGGTTTCATCGAGCTCATAGCGGGTTGATCGGGCATTGCCGCGCGTCTGCGTACGCCGGCACCGGGAAGCGGCGTGCACTCGGTCCCGTTGTGGCCCGAGGTGGATCTGACCTGGGGGTGGGACATG
The DNA here is from genome assembly GCF_042752535.1 of Kitasatospora sp. NPDC059327. NCBI lineage: Bacteria > Bacillati > Actinomycetota > Actinomycetes > Kitasatosporales > Streptomycetaceae > Kitasatospora > Kitasatospora sp. NPDC059327. The sequence continues at coordinate 125,732 of NZ_JBHYYB010000005.1, forward strand.
CGTGGCGGGAAGCTGGGGGGCGCGGTGCCGAGGGTGCTGGAGTGGCTGCAACGGCCCTCTCGGAATTGGGCCTTGTGGATCGTGGCGTGCACTGTTCGTTACAGCGTGGCTTTCATGGCCGGCTGGGTGCTGGTCTCCCTGACGGAGCCTCGGATAGCGGACCCGGGTGACCCCGACCCTGGGGCGAGGCTTGGTCTCTGGAGTTCCTTCCAGGGCTACATGGCGGGGTCCCCCGGAATGCTCCTGTTCGTCGGCGCGCCTTCGATGATCTTGTTGGTGCTGATCTCCGGGCGGCGGACGAAGCTTCCGGGTGACGAGTTCAAGGTGCTAGCGGGAGCGCTCCTGCTGCTGCCCGTGGTCCTCCTGGTTCCGGTCGGCAGCTGGATGATGATCATCGTTCAGATTGCCGTCCAGGCCCTCTTCGTCGCTTTCCTCATGCCGGCTGGTCGGTCGGACCGGGAGGCGACCGGGTAGGGCGCTCTGCTGTCGGCGGAGGAAGCTGCGGGCGCACGACGGGGACCCGGTCCCGCGCCCGCATGCTCGGTGGGCGTGAGGGAGTCAGCGTTGCGTGCCGTCCCCCGCCGCGCCCCCGCCCCCCGCCGCGGTCAGGCGCGCCGCCGCGGCCTCCAGGAGGAGGTCGAGGGCGAAGGGGTAGCCGCTGCGGTCCATGTCGGTGATCAGCAGGTCGGCGGTGGCGGCGATGTGGGGGTGGGTGTCGGGGGTGAGGCGGCCGTAGCGGACGCGCCAGACGGCGAGGTCGGCGGCGCGGGCCGGGCCGGGGAGGGCGAGGGTGGCGGCGTCCTGGGCGGCGAAGGCCAGGGCCTGGTCGATGAAGGCGTGGTAGACCCGGACGGCCTCCGGGTCGGGGAAGCCGGCGGTGCGCAGCACGCCGAGGATGGTCTCGACGGCCCGTATCTCGTTGTCCCGCCCGGTGGTGCGGTGGGCGGCGAGCAGGGCGGCCTGGGGGTGGGCCTGGTAGGCGGTGTGGACGCGGGTGCCGATCTCGCGCAGGTCGGCGCGCCAGTCGCCGGTGAGCCGCAGGCCGTGCTGGGCGCGGCCGATGAGCTCGTCGGCGACGGCCAGCATCAGGTCGTCGGTGTTGTGGAAGTACCGGTAGACGGCGCTCGGGTCGGCGCCGAGCGCGGCGCCGAGGCGGCGGACGGTGAGGGCGGCCGCGCCGTGCTGGCCGATCAGCCGCAGGGCGGTGTCCACGATGACCTGCTCGGACAGTACCGTGCCCTGCTTGGTCGGCTTGCGGCGCCGCCGTTGCGGTTCGGGGACCACGCGTTCCGTCATGGCGGGGAGCCTAGGGCATCCGTGCTTATGACAACAGCATTGACGTGAGTGGACGGCCAGGCTTTCATGGCCGCCACGGCTCGGGACAGCTACCGGCCGCCACCCCTTACCCCCCCACGATCAAGGCGGTGATCCGTTGGCAACGACGGTCAAGGACTCCGGCGACGCCCCGAGAGTCGGCGCGCCCACCCCCGCGGGCCCCATGCGCAAGTCCGTCGGCGTGGTCGGCGGGATCGTTCTCGCCGCCTCCAGCACCGCCGCGACCAGCAGTATCGGCATCGGGCTCGGCCTGATGGCGGGCGTCGTCGGCCTGCACCTGCCGGCCATCATGCTGCTGGCCTTCCTCCCGGTGCTCGGCATCGCCGGGGCGTACGGGCGGCTCAACCGGGTCGATCCGGACGCCGGCAGCAGCTACACCTGGGTCGGCCGGGTCCTCAACCCCTGGCTGGGCTTCCTCACCGGCTGGGTGAACACCGTCGGCACCGTGGTGTTCATGGCCTACACCACCACCGTGACCGGCTCCGCACTGATCCAGCTGCTCGGCCAGGCGCACCTGCGCTCGGTGGCCGGGCTGCGGCTGGACGCGGACTCGACCCTCCAGGCCACCCTGCTCGGCATGGTCGTGCTGGTGGCCGCCGCGCTGGTCGCGGTGCGCGGCCTGGAGCTCGCGGCCCGGCTGCAGAAGTACCTGCTGATCTTCGAGTACGCGGTGCTGCTGGCCTTCTGCGGCTACGGGCTGTTCGCCGGTGACCAGCCGTTCTCGCTCGACTGGTACAACCCCTTCGCGATCCCCTCGATGGACGCCCTCGCCCAGGGCATGGTGCTGGCGGTGTTCTGCTACTGGGGCTTCGAGTCGGTCTTCAGCATCGGCGAGGAGGTCCGCGAACCGGGCGACGCCTCCCGGGGCGGCTTCATCGCGCTGGTGGTGATGCTGCTGCTCTTCCTGCTCGCCGGTACCGCCTTCCAGCGCGTGCTGCCGATCGACGAACTGGCCGACAACGGCGCGCACGGGCTGACCTACCTCGGCGAGAAGCTGGCCCGCCAGCCGCTCGCCGCCCTGCCGCTGATCGCGCTCACCTTCTCCGCCGTGGCCTCGCTGCAGGCCTCCGTCATCCCCACCGCCCGGGGCATGTACGCGATGGGCCGCGACGGCACGCTCGGCGCGGTCTGGACCCGGATCCACCCCCGGTACGGCACCCCGGCGGCCGGCACCCTGCTGATCTCGGGCGCCGCCATCGTGCTGGCCGTGCTCTCGCTGGTCATCCCGACCGTGAACGACCTGATCTCGGCGACGGTCAACGCGATCGGCATCGTGGTGGCGCTCTACTACGCGCTGACCGCGCTGGCCGCCGCGGTGCGGTTCCGGCACCTGCTGCGCACCGCGCCGCTGGAGGGGCTGCGCGCGGTCGTGGCGCCGCTGCTCGGCGCGGCGGTGTTGTTGGCCGTCGGTGGGTATCTCTGCTGGATGCTCTACGACTCCGCCGACCACTTCGAGCTCTCGGCCGACAACGGCTGGTTCGGCCTGTCCGTGCCGGTGCTGATGATCGGGTCCGGGCTGGTGGCCGCCGCGTGGTCCCGCTTCCACCGCAAGTCCGCCTACTTCGACCGGCAGGCACCGGCCGATCGGACCGCGCCGATCGACCCGAGCCCCACCGATCCGACCGCCGTCCCCGCTGCCCGAACCCCCACCGCCTGAGCCCCACCGCCTGAGCCCCGCCGCCTGAGCCCCGCCGCCTGAGCCCCGCCGCCTGAACCCCCACCGCCTGAACCCCCACCGCCTCCCCGCACCCCGGCCGCACCCCCGGTCGCCGAACCACCAGGAGCACCACCCATGCCCAAGGCGCCCACGTCCAAGGCCGACCTGGTCTTCACCAACGGACCCGTCCACACCGGCGACCCGGCCCGCACCCGCGCCACCTCGCTGGCCGTCACCGGTGAGCGGATCACCGCAGTCGGCCACGACGAGGTCCGCGAGCTGATCGGCCCCGGTACCGAGGTCGTGGACCTCGAAGGCCGGCTGTTGATCCCCGGTTTCCAGGACGCGCACATCCACGCCGTCTTCGGCGGCGTCGAGCTGGCCGAGTGCGACCTCACCGGGACGGTCGGCGCCGACGAGTACCTGCGCCGGGTGGCCGCGTTCGCCGCCGCCCACCCCGACCGGGAGTGGATCACCGGCGGCGGCTGGTCGATGGAGAGCTTCGAGGGCGGGGTGCCGACCCGCCACCTGCTGGACTCCGTCGTCCCCGACCGCCCGGTCTACCTGGTCAACCGCGACCACCACGGGGCCTGGGCGAACACCCGCGCCCTGGAACTGGCCGGCGTCACCCGGGACACCCCCGACCCGGCGGACGGCCGGATCGAGCGCGAGCCGGACGGCACGCCGAGCGGGACGCTCCAGGAGGGCGCCACCGGCCTGGTCGCCCGGCTCGTCCCGCCGACCGACGCGGCCGGCCGGCTGGCGGGCCTGCACCGCGCGCAGGAGCTGCTGCACTCGCTCGGCATCACCGGCTGGCAGGACGCCCTGCTGGGCATCTTCAACGGCCAGCCGGACCCGTCCGACGCCTACGCGGCCGCCGCCGAGGCCGGGACGCTGACCGCGCGGGTCACCGGGGCGCTCTGGTGGGACCGCAACCGGGGCGCCGAGCAGATCGCCGAACTCGTCGCCCGGCGCGAGCGGTTGACCGGTGGCCGGTTCCGGGCCGGCTCGGTGAAGATCATGCAGGACGGCATCGCCGAGAACTTCACGGCCGCGCTCACCACCCCCTACCTGGACGGCTGCGGCTGCGCCACCGCCAACTCCGGCCTCAGCTTCGTCGACCCCGCCGCGCTGTGCGGCTACGTCACCGCGCTCGACGCGCTGGACTTCCAGGTGCACTTCCACGCGCTCGGGGACCGCGCGGTGCGCGAGGCGCTGGACGCGATCGAGGTCGCGCAGGGCGCCAACGGCCGGCGCGGCAACCGGCACCACCTCGCCCACCTCCAGGTCGTCCACCCGAGCGACCTGCCGCGGTTCGCCCGGCTCGGCGCGATCGCGAACATCCAGCCGCTCTGGGCCGCCCACGAGCCGCAGATGGACGAGCTCACCATTCCGTTCCTCGGCCCCGAACGGGCCGCCTGGCAGTACCCGTTCGCCGGACTGCTGCGGGCCGGTGCCACCCTCGCGGCCGGCAGCGACTGGCCGGTCAGCAGCCCGGACCCGATCGCCGGCCTGCACGTGGCCGTCAACCGGATGGAGCCCGAGGCGACCGACGGCCGGGTGTTCCTGCCCGAGCAGCGGCTGGACCTCACCACCGCCCTCGCCGCCTACACGGCCGGCACCGCCCATGTGAACGGCCACGACGACGCGGGCAGCCTGCGGGCCGGCAACCTCGCGGACCTGGTGGTGCTGGACCGCGACTTCTTCGCCGCCCCGGCCGAGGAGATCGCCGCGACCAAGGTCGAACGGACGTACGTGGGCGGCGCGTTGGTGTACGCGAAGTCCTGAGGCCTCATGCCGCACCGCGCCGCACCGGGTGTTCCGGTGCGGCGCGGTGACCGCCTCGTAAACCGGTGGTCGGCGTCGCCGCCCCGGGGAGAGGCTGTGCCCCATGACGACAACCTTGATCACCGGGGCCAACAAGGGCCTCGGGCACGAGACCGCCCGCCGCCTGATCGCCGCGGGCCACACCGTCTACCTGGGCGCACGCGACACCGAGCGGGGCACCGCGGCCGCGGCCGGGCTCGGCGCCCGGTTCGTGCACCTCGACGTCACCGACGACGCGTCCGTCGCCGCCGCCGTGGCCACCGTCGAGGCGGACGGGGGCGTGGACGTCCTGGTCAACAACGCCGGAATCGAGGTGCGGTCGCCGGAGGGCGAGATCATCGGCGCGGCGGAGCTGACCGCCGACGTGCTGCGCGAGGTGTTCGACACCAATGTGTTCGGCCTGGTCCGGGTGACCCATGCCTTCCTGCCGCTGCTGGAGCGCTCCGCCGCCCCGGTGGTGGTCAACGTCAGCAGCGGCCTCGCCTCGCTGACCCGGGCCGGCCACGGGTACCCGGGGGCCGCCTACCCGGCCTCCAAGACCGCGGTCAACATGCTCACCGTGCAGTTCGCCAAGGCGTTCCCGCTGATGCGGATCAACGCGGTGGAGCCCGGCTACACCGCGACGGACCTGAACCGGCACGCGGGCACGCAGACCGTCGAGCAGGGCGCCGAGATCATCGTCCGGATGGCCCAGGTGGGGCCGGACGGCCCGACCGGCGGCTACTTCGGAGCGGCGGGCCCGCTGCCCTGGTAGCGGCCGGGGGCGGTTGGGGCGGCGGGGACCAGCGCGCCTGACGTGGGAAGTCGGCCGGTCCGACTTCCCACGTCACGTCAAGTGGGGGTGTCGCGGTGATGGTGACCAGCTCACCGGAGTGCGACCGATGGACGGGTGTCTCATCGGCATCTCACCGGCAGGCTCCGTGCGGAACGCCGCAGTCCTGGGCCTTGAGCTCCCGGAGGCCGCCCCGGAGGAATAAGCACGGGCTGCGCGGCGACCGCTGCGGCACAATCCCAGGATGATCGGCAACCGGATCACTCATCGCACGGCGGACGGCGTCCGCATACCCGGCACCTGGCGGCACGCCTTCATCCACAACGGCGACCACTACTTCCTCACGGACCTCTTCATCTACGCCGACGGGCTCATCGACTGCTGGGGCCTGGTCACCGTCGAGGAGTTCGAGGAGAAGCTGCGCACCGGCTGGGTGGCCACCAGCTTTCCGGAGGGTGGCAAGGCCTCCGCCCACGAGCTGGCGGACTGGAGGTTCGGCGAGCCGGAGAGCTGGCTCACGCCCGAGCTGTTGGTCGCCGAAGTCCGCGACACCATCGACCTGCTGAACGGGCGACCCGATTCGACCGGCCGCTGTCTGGCCGCCGTCGACGTCTTCCTCGCCGACCGGACCGAGGAGAACCGGGCCGCGGCCCGCGCCGCGTTCCTGGCCGTTCCGGAGTCGCAGCGCCGCTACGCGCTGGGCGACATGGACAGCAAGGACCGCCCGCTGAGGGTCCTGGTGGCAGGGCCCGGCGGCCGGACGTACCTGTCGTTCGACGGAACGGTCACGCGGGAGGACTACGACAGCGCCCTCGTGTACTTCGAGGAACGGGCACGGTGGAGGGCCGCGCGGGCCACCCGCGTCCCCGCGGACGGACCGGCGACAGCACACGCCCCGGCGGTCCAGCTCTACCACACCTTCCCGACCCGGCCGGTGGACGATCCCGGCAGGCTCGGTCTGCGCCACGACTACCCCGCCCCGATCACGGTCGCGGACACCGACTACCCCTCCGCCGCGCACGCCTACTGGGCCCTGTCGGTCGCCGAACCCGGGACCCGGCACGTGATCGCGGCAGCGGAGAACGCCGCCGTGGCGCGCACGCTCGCCGCCGAGGCCCCTCGCCGCGAGGGCTGGGAGCACGCCCGGACCGCCGTCATGACGCGCCTGCTGCGCGCCAAGTACGACCAGCACCCCGAGTTGGCCGAGGTCCTGCTGGCGACGGACGACGCCACCCTGATCTACGACGACATGAACTCGGCCTTCTGGGGCGACAACGCCGGCCGGGGCCGCAACTGGTCCGGGCGCCTCCTCGAACTCGTCCGCTCCGAACTGCACGCGCGTCGAGCGGGCATACCCGAGCTGTGAGCCGTCGGGTCCGCGATCTCGCCGAGCCGGTCCGACGTCGGCGCGGCCGACCGTAGGTCGACCGGACGGGACAGCGGGGAGCGGGGCGGGGGCCGGGCCGGGCTACGCCTGCTCCTCCCGCAGCCAGTCCGGGGTGCGGAAGGTGCCGCCGTACATGGGGAGTCGGACGGTCTCGCCGTAGCGGGCGAGCTGGGCCCACGGGCGGTTGAGGCCGGCCGAGCCGTAGCGGCGGACGCGGGTGACGGCGTCCAGGTCGAGGACGTCGATCAGGACCTCCTCGCCCGGGCCGGCCTGTTGGCGGACGATGCCCTCCGGGTCCACGACGACGCTGCCGCCGACGCCGGCCGGGTCGGCCGCGTTGACGTTCACCACGTAGAGCTGGTTGGTCCAGGCGTTGGCACGGGCACAGACCAGTTCCATCTCCCGGTCGCGGGTGGTGGTGAGGGTGGGCTGGATGACGATCTCCGCACCCAGCCAGGCGAGTTGGCGATAGGTCTCGGGGAACGAGCCGTCGTAGCAGATGGCCAGGCCCACCCGGCCGATGCCGGGGATCTCGAAGACGGTGAACTCGTTCCCGGGGGCGGCCTGTTCGTACGGCTGCCAGGGGAACACCTTGCGGTAGCGGGCCGCGATCCCGCCCTGCGGGGAGACGGCGATCGCGGTGTTGTAGACGCGCCCGTCCGCCGGGTCCCGCTCGAAGAGGCTGCCCGGGACCAGCCAGAGGCCGGTCTCCACGGCGAGCGCGCGGATCCGGTCGGTGAGCGGACCGGGGACGGTCTCGGCGGCGTGCTCCATCCAGTCGGCGGGCGCCGGCCGCAGGAGCGGACCCTCGGCGGCGAGCAGCAGTTCGGGGACGACGACGAGCTGGACGTGCGGGAAGAGCGCGCGCGTCGTCCGGACCTGGTCGGCGAAGCGCTCCCAACTGGCTTCGAGGTCATGCGGGACGGGCGAGGTCTGCAGGGCGGCGATGGTGAGCGTGCGCATGGTGGTTCAGTCCTCGGTAGGGGCGGTTCGGGGGATCCGGGTGGTCCGGGCGGCCGGGTCGGTGGCCGCGGCCGGGGTCTCGGTGACCGTGAGCCGGGCGACCGTCGCGCGGCCGTCGCGGAAGAAACCGGGCAGGCGGCCGCGCACGACCAGCAGCGCCACCACGCCCACGGCGACGGTCCCGACGCCGAGCAGGAAGACCCCGCCCACGCCGTGGAAGGAGGTGTTGCCGTACGCCGGGTCGACCATGTCGGCCGCGCTGCGGACGAAGGCGGCGAGCATCAGCAGCCCGCCGAGCAGGGGCAGTACGCCGCGCAGCAGCAGGTCGCGCGGGGAGTCGCGCAGCCGGTCGCGGAAGTACCAGACGCAGGCCAGCGCGGTCGTGCCGTAGTAGCCGGCGATCAGCAGGCCGACGCAGAGAATCGCGTCGCCCAGGAAGTGGTCCGACACCAGGCTGAGCAGGACCATCAGGCCGGCCGCCGACGTGCCGAAGAAGACGGTGCCGAAGCCCGGGGTCAGATGGCGGGGGTGGAGCCGTGCGAAGGCGCGCGGCAGGGCGCCGTGCGCGGCCATCGAGAGGGTGCCCCGCGAGGTGCCGACCAGGCAGGTGAGGAGCGCGGACGCGGCCGAGACACAGACGGCCAGCTGCATCACCCGGGCGAGGGTGTCGCCGAGGACGGGCGGGCCGAGGGCGGCGAGCACGTCGGCGGCGTTGGCCGGGTTGCCGAGCCCGAGGCCGTCGGTGCCGGCGCCGGCGAAGGAGAGCGCGGCGAAGGCGGTGAACAGGTACGTCCCCAGCAGGACGAGGGTGGAGATCACGGCGGCCTGGCCGGGGATGCGGCCGCTGTCGCGGGACTCCTCGTTGGTGGTGATCAGCGCGTCCCAGCCCCAGTAGATGTACAGGCAGAGCAGGACGGCCTGGGCGAACGGCCCGAAGCCGTCGAAGCCGGACGGGTTGAGCCAGCTCAGGGACGGGGTGGCGGTGCCGGGCCGGGCGAGGGCGGCGGCGCCGAAGCCGAGCAGCGCGAGCAGTTGGAGCCCGAGCAGCGCGTACTGGACGGCGGCCGCGACGTGCAGGCCCCGGTAGGCGATCGCGGTGATCCCGGCCAGCAGCAGGACGGCCGTGGCGGTGACGGCGGCGGTGCTGTCGGCGAGCGCGTGCAGGCCGAGCAGGGCCAGCAGGTATCCGGCGCTGACCTTGGCGAGGGCGGTCATCGCGATGACGGTGGCGGCCTGCGCGACCCAGCCCCCGGCGAGCCACCCGGCGGCCGGTCCGAAGGCGCGGGTGGTCCAGACGAAGGTGGTGCCGCAGTCCGGCATCTCCCGGTTGAGCTCGCGGAACGCGAAGGCGGTGAGCAGGATCGGCACGAAGCCGAGCAGCAGCGCGGCGGGGGCGTGCTCCCCGGCGACGAGCGTCACGAAGCCGAGGGTGACGGCGATGCTGTAGGCCGGGGCGACGGAGGAGAGGCCGAGCGCGATCGAGGCGGCGAGGCCGACCGAGCCGGCGCGCAGGCCCTTTCCGGAGGGGGCGGGCGGTGGGGCCGGTCTGACGTCGGTGGTGTGGGGGTCGGTCGTCACGGCGGGCTCCTGGGGGCGGAGAGTTGTTAAACGCAGATTTAAGAGACTGCCCGTCGCATCCGTCAAGAGAGGGGGAGGTATCGTTAAATCTGAAGACAATAGAAGCTCGGAGGGAGCAGGGCGTGGCAGGCAGGAAGGGCGGCGGCAAGGAGGCCCGCCGGGTCGAACTGGGCGCGGCGGTGCAGCGCGCCCTGATGGTGCGCGGCCTGGAGGGCCTGCGACTGCGGGACATCGCGGAGCAGGCCGGGGTCACGCCTGCCGCCGTGCTCTACTACGGGGACCTCGACGGCCTGGTCCACGAGACCTACCAGCAGGCCATCGAGCGCTACAGCCAGGACCGCGAGAAGGCGGCGGACGGCTTCACCGACGCCCGCGACAAGCTCAGGGCCTGCATCGACAACGGCGTCGCCACCGGCCCCGAGGACTCGCTCACCAGGCTGCTCTTCGAGTACTGGCCGCGCTGCCTGCGGGACGCCAAGGCCGCCGCGCTGGACAGTGCTCTGACGGAACGTCAGATCGCTGTCTACTCGGGAATCCTGGTCCTCGGAGAGGCGCAGGGCCACTTCGCCCTGCCGGACCCGCCGCGCCTGCTGGCGGCCAACTTCGTGGCGATGGAGGACGGCTACCAGATGGAGGTGCTCGCCGGCCGGCGCACCCGCGCCGAGGTGATCGGCGCGCTCTACTCCTATGCCCGCGCGGTGACCGGCCACGATCCGGGTGCGCGCGCCTGAGCGAACGGGAGTCGGGGGGGGGTGGACGACCGGGGGCGCTACAAAACCCGCAAGCCGGGGGGGGGGGGGTTCAGCCGGC